>REBR01000285.1 GCA_007692645.1 Halomonadaceae bacterium
GCTAAAGAGGGCCCCCAGCTGTTGTTCATGGACAGCCCGGGGGTGACTGCTGTGTTGATTCAGGAGCAGGGCAAGACCGCCCTGTATGTGCATGATTCCAGATCTTTTGCTGCCGATCTGCCAGTTTCCCGGGGGCTGAAGTCAGCACTGGTGGCCAGATCCATCACGACGATAGATGTCTTGATTATCAGCCATGACGGTCTTCGGCAGCTGCCTGCCTGGCAGGCTGCCCCTTTTACAATTGGTCAGGTGATTGCCGGTGGCACAGTGCCTGATGCACACAATGGTGGGATCTCAGGTTTGAGGCTCTTACCCTGTCACCCACCCAGGCAGCTCACCTGGGATTCCTTGACTTTCCATTTTTGGCAGGACCAGCGCAAAGGACTGTCTGAGCCAGCCAGGAGCTGTGTGGTACGTCTTGAGAGTCAGGTTTTATCCGGGGATATCCTGCTTAGTGGAGATATTGGCCGGGAAGGGGAGCGGCGGCTACTGGGCTGGTTGGGCAACCCTGCCAGTATCGCAGGCTTGCTGGCCCCCTCAGGGGGGCGCCAGGGAAGTTCCCAGGCTGGCTGGGTGCAACAGATCGATCCCCAGTGGGTGGTATTCACTGCAGTGCCAGACCCTCAGGTACTGGACCGCTACCGGCTGCAGGGCAGCCAGTGGTGGTATCCTGGGGAGCATGGCGCCGTGCAACTGCAGCAGGGCCAGGAACTGCCCCGTGGCTTTCGGGAAGGGGCGCCATTCTGGTGGCGTCGTCCGTTGCATTAACCCACGGCTGTTTATTGATCGCTTACGGTCTTGCGGCTTCACCGTCAGCCTGTGCTAAAGTTACGCCCGGTCAGGGGCAACTTGTGGCCTACCAGTCAACTCATGGCCAAGTGATTGTGTTTCAGGGCCTATGTATTTCGTGTCAGGGAGAAAGTACCTGTGTTAGAACTTCTCAGACCCGGCGGTTTTATCATGATTCCGCTTCTTGTCTGTTCCATTATGGCCCTGGCCATTGTCATAGAGCGTTTCTGGACACTGCGCAACCAGCGTATTGCTCCCACTGAAACCATTAATGAGTTATGGCGCTGGATCAAGCGCAAAGAGCTTAATGCCCGGCGCATGAAGCAGGTGCAGGAATCCTCACCCCTGGGCCAGATACTGGTGGCCGGGTTGATGAATGCCAAGCATGGCCGTGATGTCATGAAAGACAGCATTGAACAGGAAGCCTCGCGGGTAGTGCACGAGCTGGAGCGCTTCCTTAACCCACTGGGCACCATTGCTGTCATTACTCCGCTGCTTGGGCTGCTGGGTACCGTCATTGGCATGATCAAGGTGTTTGCCCAGATCCAGATGGGCGGGGTCGGTGATCCTGGCCTGCTGGCTGGAGGCATCTCGGAAGCCCTGATCACTACCGCTGCGGGTTTGACCATAGCCATACCCGCTTTGATTTTTCATCGCTTTTTTCTGCGCCGGGTGGATGAAATGGTAGTGAGTATGGAGCAGGAAGCGGTCAAGCTGGTGGAAGTGGTACACGGCGACCGGGAAATCAAGGTCGAGGGAGCCTGAGCCAGGTGAAGTTTAAACGTCAGCGCAGTGAAGAAGTCTCCGTCAACCTGACACCACTCATTGATGTGGTGTTCCTGTTGCTGATTTTCTTTATGATTGCCACCACATTTACCCGTGAAACCCAGCTGCAGATCGAACTCCCTGAAGCGTCCGGGGAAGAACGGGCCCAGGATGTGGAGCAGGTGGAAGTCGAGATCAATGCCGCCGGTGATTATGTGGTCAACCAGCGGCGCTTACAGGGCAATGACCGGACCGCCTTGAGAGAGGCGGTCAGTGACCTGTCTGGTGGCAACACCAGCTTGCCATTTGTTATCACGGCTGATGCTAAAACACCCCATGAATTTGTGGTCAGGGCAATGGATGTGGCAGGAAGTCTTGGTTTTACCGGTCTGCGTATTACCACGCAACACAGTCCGGACGAGGACTGAGAACCCATACCCCAGTTCGCCAGATCGAACCCTGAGTGGCCATCTAAGGCAGGCATTACTGCTGCCCTCACGTTTTGAAACAGAGATGTTATGACTGCGCAAGCAATGACTGATTGGCAGGTTTACAAGCGCCTGCTGAGTTACGTTAAGCCCTTCTGGATCGCTTTTGTGGTGGCTGGTCTGGGCAATCTGTTATACGCCGCCGCCTCCACCGGCATGGCGGCAGCCATGGAATTTGTGATTGAAGCGATTGAAGACCCTACCCCTGCCAACCGGTTGTTACTTCCCGGGCTGGTCATCGCTATTTTTGCAGTGCGTGGATTGGGTTATTTTCTGGGTAACTACTTTATCAACTATGTGGGTCGCAATGTGGTCAACGCCATGCGGACGCAGATTTTTGACCATCTGATGCGTCTGCCCTCAGGGTTTTACGATCAGTCATCCCCGGGCCACCTGGTGTCCAAGATTACCTATAACGTTGAGCAGGTAACCGGCGCGGCCACTGATGCTGTCACCATTGTGCTCAGAGAAGGCCTGACTGTGGTGGGCTTGTTGGCGTTTATGTTTTATACCAACTGGAAGTTGACCCTGATATTTCTGGCTGTAGGTCCCGTTATCGGCTGGATTGTCAGTTTCGTCAGTAAACGGTTTCAAAAGCTCAGCCGCAGAATTCAGCACTCAATGGGGGATGTAACCCATGTAGCTTCTGAAGCCATTAACGGCTACCGGGTTGTGAGAACCTTCGGGGGCAATAACTTTGAGTCACGGCGCTTCGCCTCAGTCAGCCAGAATAATCTCAGGCAGAGCCTGAAAATGGCGTTTACCCAGTCTGTCAGTACACCAGTGGTTCAGATCCTGGTGGCTTTCTCTATCGGTATACTGGTGTGGCTGGCCCTATCACCGGAGGTGCAGCAAGGCATGTCCACCGGCGCCTTTGTGGCCTTCATAACAGCGGCGGCGACAATGGCCAAGCCGGTGCGTCAGCTGACCTCCGTGCAAGCAAAGATACAGAAAGGCATTGCGGCTTCTTATAGCATTTTTGAAAGTATTGACCACCCGGCTGAAAACGATACGGGGACCCTGAACCCGGAACGGGTAAAAGGCGAAATCCGCTTCTCCAATGTGCGTTTCCGTTACCGGGACCAGTACACGGATGTGCTCGAGGGTATTAATCTGTCTATTAAGGCAGGGGAAACAGTCGCCATAGTGGGACGCTCAGGCAGTGGTAAATCCACCCTGGTCAGCCTGATACCACGGTTTTATGAAGTGGTGGAAGGGGATATTCGGGTTGATGACGTGCCGGTGCAGGATTATACCCTGCAGGCCCTACGCCGGCAGGTTGCCCTGGTGACCCAGAGTGTGGTGCTGTTTAACGATACCGTGGCCAACAACATCGCTTACGGGGATTTGCGGGATACTCCCCGGGAGCAGATTGAGGCCGCTGCCGAGCAGGCCCATGCCATGGAGTTTATTAACCGTTTGCCCAACGGACTGGATACTGAAATCGGCGATGACGGTATCATGCTCTCCGGTGGTCAGCGTCAGCGCCTGGCCATTGCCCGGGCATTGCTCAAAGACGCCCCTATCCTTATTCTGGACGAGGCAACGTCGGCATTGGATACGGAGTCTGAGCGTTATATTCAGGCGGCACTGGAGCATGTAATGAAAGGCAGAACTACCCTGGTCATTGCACACCGGTTGTCTACCATTGAGGCTGCGGATCGAATCGTGGTGATGGATGGTGGGCGGATTGTTGAGGTGGGTAGTCATGCTGAACTGCTGGCCACGGATGGTGCCTACAGTAAGCTGCACCAAATGCAATTCAGCGAATAACCTCCTTTAGGCCCCAGGATGAGGCGGTCATGAAAAGCCGGATAGAACGATACTGGTATGCCAGCAACCGGCCACTGCGTTGGCTCTGGCCGCTGGCACAACTTTTTACAGGGCTGGCCCGGTTGCGCCGGTATCTGCATACACGGTCTGCCTACCAGAGCAGCTTACCGGTGCTGGTAGTGGGCAACGTCACTGTCGGTGGCACTGGCAAATCCCCTTTTACCGCCTGGCTGGCCGCTTTTGTGCAAACTCAGGGCTGGCAGCCGGTTATTCTCAGCCGTGGCTATGGGGGCAGTACCCGGCAATACCCACAGCTGGTGGGTGCCGATTCAGATGCCGCTGAATGTGGTGATGAGCCGGTTATGCTGGCTCAGCAAACCGGTTGTCCCGTTGTGATAGACCCGCAACGGCGCAGAGCTGCTGCCTGGGTCGAACAGCAGGGTCTCGGTAATCTGTTGATCTGTGATGATGGCCTGCAGCACTATCACCTGGCCAGAGACCTGGAATTTGTATTGTTCGATGGCGCCAGGGGTGCCGGTAATGGAGCGCCATTACCGGTAGGGCCCCTACGTGAGGCGCTGCAGCGATTAAGAAATGCAGACTACTGTCTCAGCACCGGTGAGCCGGTTCATGAGTCCTGGCGGGCCATAGAAGCTCAGGCACACCATGTCCACCAGGTGACCCAGCAGCCTGGTCGCCTTCGGCATCTTCACAGTAGTGAGGTGCGCCCCCTGCAATGGTTGTCTGACCAGACCATTAATGGCGTGGCGGGCATCGCAAACCCTGAGCGTTTCTTTGATAGCCTGATCCGCCTTGGCGCAAAAGTCATTCCCCATCCGTTCCCTGATCACCACCGGTTTGTGGCGGAAGATTTTAATCTGGCCCACGGTCCGGTGGTGATGACAGCGAAAGATGCCGTGAAGTGCCGTGATCTGAATCTGGATAATGTCTGGGTGCTGGAGGTGACTGCTGCCCCTGATGCAGCGTTGGTTCGTTTATTAACACGGCAGCTGGCTAACCTTAAAGCGGCCACTGTCACCACCCCGGGAGAATTGCATGGATAAACGACTGATTGCCACCCTGGCTTGCCCTTTGTGCCATGGGCGGCTGCATTACCACCCGGAAGCTGCAGAGCTGATTTGCCGCAACGATGCCATGGCATTTCCCATTCGTGACGGTATTCCAGTAATGTTGGCCAGCGAGGCCAGGGCGCTCACCACAGACGAACGACTGCAGCCGGAAAACTGATATGGCGTTTACCGTGGTCATTCCAGCCCGCTATGCCTCCACTCGTCTGCCTGGGAAGCCTTTACAGCTGATTGCCGGTGAGCCGATGATCCGCCATGTTTATGACCGGGCCCGGGAAAGTGATGCACAGCAAGTCATTATTGCAACGGACGATGAGCGCATCAGGGATGTGGCTGAGGGGTTCGGGGCTCAGGTCTGTATGACCTCCAGGGACCATGTGTCCGGCACTGATCGGTTGGAAGAGGTGGTGCGCCTGGCAGGTCTGGGGGATGAGCAGTTGCTGGTCAATGTGCAGGGGGATGAACCCTTGATGGCTCCGGCACTGATCAACCAGGTAGCAGGGCGCTTGCTGGCGGATCCGGCAGTGGCGATGGCTACCCTGTGCGAACCCATTACCGATTATCAGACCCTGTTTAATCCCAACGTGGTAAAACTGGTGCGGGACCATCAGGGGCATGCACTGTACTTTTCCCGGGCACCGATTCCCTGGCACCGGGATGGATTTGCTATTGATTGTCCCTGGCAGAAAACCGGTCCACTGCCTGCTGACACCGCCTGTTTTCGCCATATTGGCCTGTACGCTTACCGGGCCAGCCTGTTGCGACAGTTTGTGCAATGGCCCCCCGCGCCACTTGAGCTTATAGAGTCCCTGGAGCAACTAAGGGTGTTACATCAGGGGGTGGCAATTGATGTGGCCATTGCCTGTGAAACACCCCAGGGCGGGGTGGATACCGCCGCTGATCTGGAGCGGGTCCGACATCTGCTGGAGCGTACCCATGACTGAACCGGTCAGGATTCTGTTTGTCTGCCTGGGGAATATCTGCCGTTCACCCAGTGCCCATGGTGTTTTTCGTCAACGGGTCAGCCAGGCTGGCCTGGAGGCAAAGCTGCTGATTGAATCAGCAGGTACTGGTGACTGGCATCTGGGCAAGGCGCCGGACCGTCGCTCTGCTGCGGTTGCCATGAGCCGGGGTGTTGATATCAGTGACTTGCGAGCCCGTTTGGTGACAAGCCAGGATTTCCATGCTTTTGATTATTTGCTGGCCATGGATAACAGCAACCTTGCTGACCTGCAGGCCATGGCACCGGCAAATCATGGGGCTACCCTTGGGCTGTTTTTGGATTATGCCACTGCCAGCGGAGCCATCCGTGAAGTCCCTGACCCCTATTACGGGGGTGACCAGGGGTTCGAGCATGTGCTGGATCTGGTAGAGGATGCCAGCGATGGGCTGTTGCTAACATTGCGACAGAAGTATTCCCTGTGAAACCGCCGGGCCTGGTTGCCCAGGCGCCCCTTGAGCCTTGCAATACCTTGCGGTTACCGGGCAAAGCGGCCTGGTTGTTACGTATTACCGATGCCCTGGGGATCCCCCCAGCGTTGTCCTGGGCTGAATCCCTGGAGTTACCGGTATTGGTATTGGGTAGTGGCAGTAATCTGGTGCTGGCGGCGGATTACCCGGGTCTGGTACTGCAGATGGCTATTGCTGAGCGCACATGGCAGCCCGCTATTGCTTCAGACCCGGAAAAACCCCCCTTCGAACAGACACTGTTAACCCTGGGTGCCGGAGAAAACTGGG
>REBR01000266.1 GCA_007692645.1 Halomonadaceae bacterium
CACTGATTAATGGTCTCGCCTATCACTACGAGCTGGACTGGCGTGGGATGCCCATCCGCTTGTGGAGCCAGGAAGGGTCGCTGGTCTGGCAGGGGAATGCAGATGCCTGGGGGAAGTGTGCGCCAGAGGGTGACATGCATCAGCCGATTCGGTTGCCGGGGCAGTTCGAAGACGAACTGACGGGGCTGTATAACAACCGCTTTCGCGATTACTGCCCCGACACCGGGCGCTATCTGACGCCTGATCCCATTGGCTTAAACGGTGGGCTTAACAGCTATCGGTATACCAAGAACCCCATCGACTATATTGATCCGCTGGGTCTTAAGAATGAGCCTGCAGTAACTGCTGCGAATGCGCATGAAGGCGATGAATCAGTAGTTCCTGACGGTGTGCCTGCGGTGAGCGAAGTATCCAAGTTCGATTATGCGGTAGGGGCAGGTGAGTTGATTGTCAAAGGTGCCTGGAATGGGCTGGTAGAGGTAGCTGCTGGTTTAGGGGGTTTGGGTACTGTATTGATTACTCGAGATGGCGATGCCGGAAAAGCCGTAGTTGAAGGAGTTCGAGAGCAGCACAGCTGGGACCCGACAACGGACGGCGCTCAGGCCATTGGTGAAGCTGTTGCGCCTGTATTTGAGACGTATGAAGCGGGTAAGGAAAGTCTGGGCGAAGTGGGTATGGAACAGGATTCGCCGGCGCTGGCGACAGCTCTGTATACAGCTCCTGACGCGGTAATGGCAATTGCAGGCGGCTTCTTGGGTCGCGGAGTGATGAAGTCGGCTAAAAAGCCAAGTGGTATATCTCCACAGGTGGCTCAAGCGCAGAGGCGCCAAGCCCAGATGCTGGACGATAATGTCGGGTACAATGTTAGTCCTACAGCATGGGATAAATATCCCACAATAGGTCGAAATGGCACTTTCGTTTCAGACCGCAATAGCATTTCCGATGTAATAGGGGATATTTCTGGCAAAAATCGGACTACGATCAGTAGAGCCGAAGCATCTCGATTAGAAAGGGACTTTGGGCTAGAGCCCAGTTCACTCGACGGTGGGTTCAAGGTCAGGCGTGTTGACGGCATTGCCGATCAGTCGCCAAGAAGTCCTTTAGAGGGGAATCAGTATTTTCGTGGTCCGGGGCAGCATTTACCCGGTGGTGCACCAGAGATGGTTGTGGATTCAATACCAACTGCTGATACTGGTAGTGTCAGAACTATCCTAGAGGTTAACGTACAATGACGGTGGATACAGTAAAAGCTGTAGTAACTAAAGCTGACGATAATGCTATTAGAGTTAAAGTTTATGATAAGTCGATAATTCAAGATATAGAGAAAATTGGTTTTTTTTATAATCATGATTCAAGTGATTATGTTATGCATGTTTTCGATGACAATGAGAAGGCATCTGTTTTTAATGCATTGAGGGATCTTAAGGTTGGTTTTTCGGCGGGGAAGGAATGGTGCCCATCAGAAGTTTTTGAATACTTGAGGGATATTGGGTTATTAACTGGAACCTTTTGTAAGGTCGCTTGGGTGTCGCCAGGGAAGGTTCGACTAATTACTACTTAATCGGGAGAAAATAGGGGAATTAAAGGGACATTCACTCCAGAAAGAACAGGCTCGATTCATGCCATACTGCCTGGGCCTGCTTGGCCACTTTCATGTTCATCCTGCTGTTCTCCTTTATAGACACCACCTGTCATGGCTCCCACCACCCGATTCCTGCCACGCTTCTTCGCCTGATAAAGAGCCGTATCGGCAGCGGAAATAAAACCGTCAAAATCGGTGTTGCCCGTACTGGCGATGTCAGCAACGCCAAAACTGGCTTTGATGCTGATAGGGCCTTTATCGGTAGTAACCGGTGAGATTTCGGTTTCTCTCCGTAGGCGTTCTGCTAACAGGTGCGCTCCTGCCCCATCGGTGCCTGGCAGCAGGATGACAAATTCCTCTCCCCCGATGCGGGCTGGTAGGTCGATCTCTCGCAAATTCCGGCGCAATAGCGCGGCGAATGCTTCCAGTACCCGGTCACCACTGGCGTGGCCGTACTGGTCATTAACGGTTTTAAAGTGATCAATGTCGATGGCTATTACTGACAATGGCCAGTTGTAGCGCAGGGCCTTTTCAAATTCGAGGCCTCCCCGGCTAAAGAAATAGCGGCGGTTGGCACATCCGGTCAGTTCGTCTGTCTGGGCCAGATGCTCCAGCTTCTGATTGGCTGTGTGCAGGCGCCTATGTGCCAGATAGGTGTGCCGCCACAATCTCCGTACGGCGTTGGCTGTAGCCAGAATAAAGGCAAAAGCGGAGATCGATACCAGCACCAGCCTGGACAGGTTATCAGGTTCTGTCGGCCCCACCTTGGCCAGCAAGAGAAACCCGGTCAGCATCATGGTCATTATAACGACGTTAGTGATAAACCAACCTGGGATTAATGTCATGGTATAAAGCGACAGGATCAGTAGCAGCAGCACACCATCGCGGCTGACATTAAACAGGGATAAAAGGGTTTCATCACCTTCGTAGGGAATTGTCATACGAAGCGCAATGGTGATGCATCCCCACACCAGCAGCAGTGTGTGCAAGGCATAAAGCTGCATCCAGTTGGGCTGGGAAAGAAACACGGGGATGGCAGCTACAGTCAGAACTGCCAGGGGTAATCGCAGCCACAAACCGCCCTGAAAAATCCAGGAAGAAGTACCGAAGTGCAGATAGGTGCCATATCCACTCAGGAGCACACCAAGCAAGCCCACCACCGCAAAGCCCGCCATTATGCGCTGTACCTGATGCTGCTGGGCTTCTTGAAAGGCGGTTTCCAGCGCGCTATCACAAAACCCGGCGGTAAATGGCCTAAGAGCCGTGTCCGATTCATCCAGGGGAGGGGCGTGGCTACTGCTGTCCTGGGAATTCTCAGGGTTGAAGTTCATGGTTTTTTTTATGCCCACTACAGCAAATTTAAGCTGCGGATAATAACATGTAATTCAAACTTGAACAGGTTGTCATTTTTATCATGTTTCAGCACATCTGCAGGGTGTTTTTGGGTTGAAGTTGAACGCTGGAAGGGAGTTAAACGTGGTATTTCTGTGAGGGGTATTGAAAAAGCCTGCTCCATCCTCCTGATAAGGTTGTAAGCAGGCGTTAATGGGACTATCTGATTGTTTTAGGGGTATTATTATTTGGTTTTAGCCATCATCACGGCTGTTGGGTTTCCATCACCATAAAGGCAAATTCCAGCAGCGGCCGCATCACGTAACTGGTCTGGCTGGGGGAGTTGACCGCTTCAAACATCGGGTCCATATGGCTATACCCGGGTGCAATAATGCGGGTTTGCAGTGGCAGCTCCAGCTGGTCGCCAAAGGAAATACCGTCTGCGCCGTTAAGCAGTATGGAGGGCACCTTACCCGGGCCTTCCGGGTGATAGGTCATCAGGCCATGGTCTGGGCCATAGGGCTGAATGGCGGCAGGAATGTCCAGCAGGATGCGCAGGGGGAAATACCATTCCGTCAGATTGGTCGGGCCGTTTTGCAGGGAGTGGATGAAGTCGTCCATATTCACCGGCTCATTTTCCAGGGTGGTAAAAACCGTTTTGCCATCCACATCGGTGAAATCCGGGTTTTCCGGGGTGCCGATCTGGTCGCGGCTTGCCCAGCCATACAGGGGGCCCTGGCCAAAGCGTTTATGGTCTGGTCCGGCATCACCGGCAATGTACAGCTTGTTGCCTCCCTGTGAGTCGGTGTCATCCTGAGACTCCCATTTGCGCATCATGGGCCCCCCGTCCATAAAGCCCAACCCGGCTTGCAGGAATGACTGACGTTGGAAGTTGTTGTCGAACATCAAACCGATGAAGGCCTTGTTGGTGTAACGGAATTTTTCCATGGTGGGGGCTGCCCCGATGCTGCGGGGGTCTTTGGAGTGGTTGATGTTGAAGGTATTGCGCACAGCCGCTGACTTGGGCATTTCTTGGTAAAGCGTGGCCTCATCATCCGGTGCCTTGGCGGCCACAATGCCCATCATCTCGGGCAGTGCGATCACCTCTGAGGTCATGATGCCGGGAATCTGCAGATTGCGCGGGATGATACCGGCCCTGAGCAGTCGCAGGTTGAACCGGTAACTGAAATCGTTGCTCTCCCGGTTCCTGGCCAGAGAGGCGAACTGGCTATCAGACATGGCACTGGCGGTGGTCTCTTCTGCCTCGTCAAAAAAGGCGAGGCTGTCCAGGGGCGCTACAATGGTATCCAGCCCGAAAGCACCGGCGACCTGGTTGTAGCCTGCACCCTCCAGGTCATCCGGGTCCTCGGCAAAATTCCAGCTCATATAGACCGAGGTATGTAGCCCACCCAGGGAGTGCCCACCCACAAACACCTTTTCCCGCCGGGTCTCCACAGAAGGGATCATGTGTTCAAGGATCGCCTGCATGTCCAGGGTGGTTTGGCGCAGACCAAATTCCGCCAGGAAGGGCAGTTCAGAGCTGGTCTTGAAGCCCGCAAACAGCCTGCCGTCGATAACCCCATTGCGGTAGTAGTAATCCAGAATGATATCCCGGGCTTCGTCTGCCGTGTCGGCCCCGGCAGCGGCGTGAAGGCCGGTGAGATCTTCAAGGCAGTTGGAGCGCCGGTCCATGGCCCAGACCTCAATGTTCTTGCCGTGTTCCTTGGCGGCCATATACACCATTTGGCGCCCCATATAATCAAAACCATTGGCCCCCTCCAACACACCCGGCACCATCAGAAAGGCGGCATCCGCCTCTGCCGCATCTTCCGGGCCCTGGTGATGACGAAAGCGCAGAAAGCTGACTTTATCGCAGGCCTCAGGCACAGCTGGGTTGCCCGTGGGTTCTCCGCCATCAATGGTGACAAAGCTAACGTCTACCACCTGGTCGACCTGCTCTCTGGTCCATAGCACCTGCTCCCTGGGCTTGCGTTCCTCTGGTACCAGCCCCTCGGGGGCATAGCAGGCAGGCAGAGTGACAATGGTGAGAAGAGAGCAGGTGATAGATTGAAAGGATTCAAAAAATCGAAACATAATGTAGTGCCCTTTTTGTTATTAGTAGTTTTAACAAGAGGTTATTGAACAGCATTCCGGGAATGCAGAGGGGCACATCGTAAAGGGGTAAGGGCTGGGTTTGAGCGAGACAGGTCACAGAATTTGATAAGGAAGCTAAAAGTTAATCTGGGGTTGTCTGAGCTCATTTGTCCTATGCCTGTTGGCACCCAATTTTGCTGTTTTCCTGGAATGACATAACAAAAGCCCGTTAGATTATTTGTATTGCTTACTGAATGGACCAGACCAGGAATCAATCAATGAAGCGGGCAGAAGCAACCATTGGCCAGCTATACCAGCAATATTCCTGGCAGGTTCTGGCGACGTTGATCCGTTTGCTTGGGGACTTTGCCCAAACGCAGGAATTGGCCCGGTTGCTGCACCAGGGGGTGGCTGTTGGCGTTAATGATGTTGCACGACCTCCTGCGCCATGCCTCCTTGGGGGAGCCCGGTGAAACCGTGCTCTCCTCCTGGCTGGACTGGCAATTACTTCTGCTATGATTGCGCCCCATGAGACTCGACCGCTTCATCAGCAAACATACCCACCATAGCCATGGGACCTCACGGTATCTGGTGGCCAGTGGCCGTGTGCGGGTGAATGGTGTCGTGGTGCGTGATCTGCGAACCGAGGTGGATCACTTTGTGGCCATCAGGCTGGACGATACCCTGCTCCAGCATCAGGTCGCCCATTACCTGATGCTGCACAAACCAGTGGGTTATCTCAGTGCCACCACCGACCCCGTGCACCCCACGGTTCTGGAACTGGCGCCACCGCAGTTGCGCCCGTTGCTGCACATCGGCGGCCGTCTTGACCGCAGCACCTCCGGTCTATTAATTCTCACCAATGATGGCCTCTGGTCCCGCCGTCTTACGGAACCCAAGCTGAGGGTGCCCAAGGTCTACCACGTACGCACAGCCCACCCTATCAGCCCCGAGACCCATCAGCGTTTTGCTGAAGGCATCTACCTGGCCTATGAAAACCTCACCACGTCCCCTGCCCAACTCGAGCAACTGGCAGACTGCGAAGCGCGCTTAACCATCTACGAAGGCCGTTATCATCAGGTAAAGCGGATGTTCACAGCGGTAGGTAATCGTATTGTTGCCCTGCACCGGGAACGCATGGGAGCTATCGCGCTGGACACAGCACTCCCGGTCGGCGCTTACAGGGTGTTGAATGTCACTGAAATCGAATCAGTGGCCTGAGGTTTACGGCTCCCTAACCGGCTGAATCCCCCTGCCGCTGATACATACAATAATCTGAAAATGTATTCCTTTTTCTTTCCTCTAGCTCCCATTCAGATAAGTAAAAAACGGCTCTGGTGATTGTTGGCCTTAATCGACCATTACCCGTTTAAAGGACTGAGAGCCGCTTCACCTCAACGGAATTGCAATTGTGTAAGTCTCTTCATGTAGCGCGTTGCCGGTTTAACGGTTCACGTTGAGAAGTCCGGGCGAGCAGTTCTGGCAGAGTTGCCTGAAAGTGGTACGTGCGATTTTCATGACAACAACAAAGACAATAT
>REBR01000082.1 GCA_007692645.1 Halomonadaceae bacterium
TCTCGCTTTCGATCAGGTAGTCGATGCGTTGCTGCATCAGCCCGTTGACCATGCCCACTGCCACCACACCAGCCCACAAACCAACGACAATAGCCGCCAGCAACACCAGGCTCCGTGCCGGGTGTCGCCAGATATTTCGCCAGGATAGTGTGAGCAACGTTCTCATGGGTTCCTGTTCCTCACGAGCGAGCGGCTTCAAGAATGTTCAGTTTCATGATTTTTCCCAGCGGGAACAGAAAGACAGCCATGGCAATCAGAAACACATACAGGCTCTGGATGAAGAACTGATCCGGGGCAAAAGACATGGGGATAACCGGATCGAAACCCATGTCCATGACCGCCTGGGCTGCTTCTCCAGAGAGCACAATAGGGTCGATCAGCCTGAGCAGCACCCAGGACAGGATAATGCCGACGGTGACCGCTATGGCACTGATGATGAGCGTCTCGATGAAGACCACCAGCGACAGGCTGGTCCGCTTCATGCCCACGGACAGCAGCACACCAAACTCACGCAGGCGCTCCATGGTCATGGTCAATACCGTACCCAGGAAGCCGAAGCCGATAACCACATACAGCACCACCGTCAGCAGCCGGGGCATGGCCAGATCCATCTCCATCAGTTCCAGCAACTCCGGCATCAGCTCCGGCCAGGTAAAGACCACCAGTTCACTGGAATCCAGTTCGTTGCCCAGGGATGCCGCCACGGAATCTGTGTGGCGCTCCTGTTCCAGGGATATCATCAGAGCAGTGATATGACCCTCCGCCGACAGCAGCTCCTGGGCGGATCGAATGGGAAGGTATACCGCCGAGTTATTCAACTCCCGAATGGGATGCTCAATAAGCCCCACGATTTCGAACAGGCCACTGGCTGACATACCAAATCGGCCCTGACCGATCAGCACCAGTGTGTCGCCTACACCAAGCTGAAGCCGATCCGCCAGCCCCTTGCCAAGTACCGCAGTCTCTTCATCCGCACCCGGGAACCGACCATTGAGCAGATAGCTGGCGATCTGATTGAACGCCTGCTCTTTCTCAGGGTCCACCCCGAACACCACTGACCCCCGGGTTGAAACATCGTTGGCGGCGAGCATAAAGGTCTCGACCCGTGGCACCACTTTGGTGATGCGCGGATCAGCATTCAGCACCTGCTCCCTGAGGGTGTCATCGTAATGGAAGGCATTATCCAGGGACGCCTCGTTGTCGTAGCGATAGTCCTGTATCTGGAGGTGACCCGTATTGAAGTTCACCATCCGGTCAATCATCACTTCATGGCTGCCCCGGTTCATGGATTGCATGACGATGGCCGCCAGGACCGCGAACACAATGGCGGAAATGGTAATCAGGGTGCGTCGTCTGTTGCGCCAGATGTTCCGCCAGGCCAGCGTTAAATAGGTCATGACACCAGGCCTTCACTTTCCAGCAGTTCAGCTACGTTGGGCATCGTCACCGGAGCCTCTGCATGTTGGCCCGGGAGAAGAAGCTCTCGTGGATATCCATATCGAACTCAATCTGCCGATAGGTCAGAACGGTGCGCTCATCATCCTTGTCAGCCGGGACCATAGACAGGCGGGTGGGTACCCTGCGATCCCCGAACTGCTCGATCTGATCCAGCTTCATGGTGTTCACCAACCGGTCCCGCTGATCGTAGTTCTCAATGCGCAGCTGCATATAATCATCCACACCGATCCATAACCTGACCTTGCCCCATACGATGGGCGTGTCCGGTTTGGGGGTCATCTCGATGACGTAGGCCTGGTAACCATCGTATTCCTCAGTGCCCAGGAGTTCGTGGTGGTAGTCCTCCACCAGGTCCGAGTCCCGTACAAGGTCGTCATTGGTGAAGTCCGAGCCCATCCAGGATTGCGCCATCATGGAGGAGGGCAGTCGCGTGGTGCGGTCGATGCGGGGGTCATAGTTCCAGATATCGTTGCGACGCATCAGAAAGGCGGTGCCTTCATCACGGGGGGGCGCCGTTATGAGAATCAGTGAATGATCACGCCCCTTGAGCCAGGAGCGCATGGACACTTCCCGTTCATAGCGTGGGCGGACGATTTTCATGGTCATTTCGGCGTACTGGGACTCGCCCCTCATGGTCGCCTCCATGCGTTCGATGATCTCGGCGGGGCTCATAGCATGCACGGCGTTACCCGACAGTGCGATTAAAACGCTGATGCTAAGGATCGAAAGAGACCGTCGGATTGGAAGGTGTTTCATGGTGCGCATTTTCCTGAGCAGGGCAAAAGCGTCTCGATAGTTAACATCAGAACTTCACGTTAAATGCCACACTCACTTTGCGCCTTGACCCAGGTCAAGTAGCTCATCATGGACACCCGCATTCAATTCCGTGTTGCTGAAGACCCGCAGATTATTAAATCCTTTTCTGTACGATATCCTGCACAGGAACAGCATCCTGTACAGGAGGGGCTATGGACGCTATCAGCTACACATCCGCCAGAACCAATCTGGCAAAAACCATGGAGCAGGTCTGTGAAGACCATTCTCCCGTTATCATCACCCGCAACAAATCCCAGTCCGTCGTCATGATGCCTCTTGAGGACTACGAAGCGCTGCAGGAGACCGCGTACCTTCTGCGGGCGCCGAAGAATACCCGCCGGCTGCTGGAATCCGTTGCCGAACTGGAGCAAGGCGGCGGCCAGGAAAAGGACCTTCCTGAATGAAACTCATCTTCTCTGAGCATGCCTGGGAAGACTATCTGTACTGGCAGAAAACCGACAATAAAGCGCTAAACCGAATCAATAAGTTAATTAAAGAAATCAAACTCGAACCGTTCGGCGGTATTGGTAAGCCTGAGCCCCTTAAACACAGTCTGGCGGGTTCCTGGTCCCGTCGAATCAACGAAGAGGAGCGCATGGTCTACAAAGTCACGGAAGACGCTTTGCTTATTGCTCAGCTTCGCTACCACTACTGATTGGAAATTCCAGAAAAAAGAGAGGTTGGCTTCAGGTTATTTCAATGGACGAGAGCTGCGACTGCACGGAAAGGCCGTCAGGGAACGTTATCATGAAGTTTCGTTGTCATTGCCTGACTCCAGGCCTTTGCCAGTTTGTGGGCCTGTTCAATATCCGTTGCCTGGTTAGAGCAAATCGTCCGCTTGGTGCTTGTTGGTAGTTTTTCTCAGTGCTAACATTTGTGTGCACAACCTGCAGAGGCTCACCATGGACACCAGAATTCAATTCCGTGTTGCTGAAGAAACAAAGCGCTTGGCACAGCAGATGGCAGAGAGCCAGGGCCGGACCCTTAGCGATGCCTGCCGGGAACTTACGGAGCAACTCGCAGAACAACAGCGCAAGGCACTATCCCATGATGCCTGGTTAACTGAACAAGTGGATCAGGCATTTGCGAAGTTGGACACTGGGGAGGCGGTATTTGTCGCAAACAGCACAGCAAAAGCTTCTATGAACGAGCGTAAGGCAAAAATACGCAATCGGGGTCACTGATGCTTTTCTGGGAAGAAGAATCCCTCAATGACCGCGAAAAAATCTTTGAGTTTCTTTATGACTTTAACCCTGCCGTCGCCGAAAAAACCGATGACATCATTGAAGCCAAAGTTGAGATGTTGCTTGAGCACCCTTTAATGGGTGTTCAGCGGTATGGCATCCGAGGCAGGTTGCTCGTTATACCTGATATTTCAATGATTGTGTCTTACTGGGTCGAAGGATCCACCATCCGGGTAATGCGAGTACTTCATCAGAAGCAGAAATTCCCCAGCGAATAATGGCATTCGGGACATGGTCTGGCTTAACAACGCTCTGCTCAGTGAAGCTGACTAAACACTTCCCAAGGTGAAAAGCGGCAATGCCACTTTACTCAGTCGTGAAGAATTCCGGACAAAGATGCCTGAGTTCAAAACTGAAGCTCAGGAGCGAGAGTTCTGGGAGACCCACGATTCTGCCGAGTATCTGGACTGGAGCCAGGCAACACCTGCTGGATTCCCGAAGCTGAAGCCCTCAACCAGGACCATCTCACTGCGTTTACCTGAAACTCTGTTTGACCGGATCAAGATCGAAGCCAATAAGCGGGCTATACCCTACCAGTTGCTGATAAAAGTCTGGCTTGCGGAGAATGTGAACGACAGCCATGGAATTTGAAATGCTAACGGGTAATAAGCGCACATTTGGTCGTTTTACTGTTCAACTGAGCGCAAGGCACGGATCGGTGGCTGGGAGTGCTGCCTGGCCTGAGCCAAATCATAGTTAACCTGCATGCCAAGCCAGGCACGGGCGGTACTAACGCCCGCCATTTCCAGGCGAAGAGCCAGATCAGGACTAATCGCCGCACGACCGTTCAACACGCGAGACAGAGCTACGCGGGACATGCCCAGACGCTCTGCCGTTTCCTTTACTGATAAGCCAAGCTCAGCAATTACATCTTCGCGCAGCAACTCACCTGGGTGCGGAGGATCCGTCATCATGGCATTATCTCCTCTAGTGGTAATCAACGTAATTAATCAGTTCGACATCAGCACCAACAAACCGGAAGGTAACCCGCCAGTTGCCGTTGACACAGATTGACCAGTAACCCTTCAGCTGGCCTTTCAACGGGTGCAACTTGAACGAGGGTACATTGAGGTCATTCGGGTCGGCTGCAACATCCAGCAGTGCCAAAATACGCCGAAGCTTAGCGGCATGCGCTGCCTGAATCCCCCGGGTTGTCCCTGTTTTGTAAAAGGCCTCAAGCCCTTTGTGCCGAAATCCCGTTATCATAGAGAGATCGTATCGCGATGCGTTACGGGATACAACAAAAAGTGCGTGGTCTCAATTCGTCTACTTTGGTTTTCTGGCAGCATTAACCTGCCGAGACAGGGTGGGGCGATATTGGAGGTTAGCAAACCTTTAACTCAAGAAAGCTGCTTGAGGATAAGCGGCATGATTTCGACTACGGAGCCAATGACAAGACCGAGCACTATCACCCAGCTGTGGAATAACATAAAGCGGGAAAAGATCTGTTCCCTCGCTGTCATGGAATAGGTTGCGGCTATTTTTTCCGCCTCTACGGGCTCAAGATTGCGAAATGCCCGACCCCAGAAGCTGCGGTGAATAACCCCGGAGGCAATGGCAGGGATAAGGGCAAAACTCTGCACCTTGAAGAAAAAGCCACGCCCCAGGAAGTAAGTCTGCACGAAGTCGTCAAAGGCAGAATTGGCCGCTCTTAACCGCTGCCCAATGCCCCTCAGCAGAAACCACCCGACAAAAAAGCCAAAACAGCCAAGAATCCAGTACACGATGAAAATCATGTAAGCGGTGGAGAGCATTTCTGAGAAAGCGGTGATTGATTCAGGCATTAGTTTATCGGTTTCCGTTTATTGCTCATCGATCCACTGAGGGAATCTTCTGGCGCCGGATCCTGCAATGATAGAACCAGCCACCCCAGCAGCTCCAGCGCCGAGAATTACCCAGCCCACAGGCCCGGTAGCGGCAAGTGCAGTAATAACGGCTGCTCCACCTGCGGCACCGCCAATCTTAGCCATTCCTACCACCCGGACAGGTACCCTAGTAATACTGCTTTTGCCTCAGATGCCTATCCCTGGTCCCCAGAGGGTTCGCTCACTTGTTGACGCTTCAGTATATGATGATAATATACATTTATGGTTAATTGGACACAGGTTACTGGCTTTGACTGGGACAACGGCAACTCCCGAAAAAATGCGGAGAAGCATGACGTTAGCCAGTCCGAAGCGGAAGAGATTTTCTTTAATGAGCCGCTTCTGGTGCTGGAAGACTCCAAGCACAGCCAGGATGAGGTCCGTTTTCATGCCCTTGGTGAAACAGATGATGGGAGGCTGCTCCACATCACGTTCACACTAAGGCAGAACGGTACGCTGGTTCGGGTGATTTCCGCGCGTGCCATGCACCGAAAAGAGAGGGCTGTTTATGAGCAAGTTAAAAAAGATGCCTGAGTTTAAAACTGAAGCAGAAGAGCGAGAGTTCTGGGAGACCCACGACTCCACCGACTACCTGGACTGGAGTCAGGCAAAACCGGCTTCATTCCCGAAGTTGAAGCCCTCAACCAAGACCATTTCACTCCGCTTGCCCGAAACCCTGCTTGATCGGATCAAAATTGAAGCCAACAAGCGGGATATGCCTTATCAGTCGCTGATCAAAGTCTGGCTCGCTGATGATGTGAATGATAGCCGTCGGAGCTGAAAGTTAGGGCAAACGATCAGCCGCGTGATTCACTGGCGTCGGCTGCACGGTTTTGCAGGTCAAGCTTGGATGGCAATTGAATCTCTTGGCTTTTCCTCCTAAGTGGCTCCAGAATCCAAGTAAGGTTCCCAAAACAATGAGGCAATAATCTACCCTCCCGGATTTTCTCTGACAAAGAAACCTGTCCACAACATTTTCACCAAAGCCCAGACGTTTCCCCCAGTGCACTGTCTGATAGTTTAGGGGTGTGGGAGTCCATACCTTACCCACAAAAAAAGGCACCCCGCAGGGTGCCCTTATTCATACTCTACGTGCGTTGGAACTTAGCTCTTACCGTCAAACTCCGGGTAAGCGTCCATACCACACTCTTCGATGTCCACACCTTCGTACTCGGCTTCCTCGCTGACACGGATACCCATGACGGCTTTGAGGATGGCCCAGACGATCAGGCTGGCGCCGAATACCCAGACGAAGATGGTGATTGCGCCGAGGATCTGGCCGCCGAAGGTGGCGTCGCCGTTGGTCAGGGGTACAACCATCAGGCCGAGGATACCAGCGGAGCCGTGTACAGAGATGGCGCCGACTGGATCGTCGATCTTCAGCTTATCCAGGCCGACGATGGACAGTACTACCAGGAGGCCACCCAGGCCGCCGAAGATAGTGGCCAGCAGGGGAGTTGGGGTATCAGGTCCGGCAGTGATGGTTA
This sequence comes from Halomonadaceae bacterium, assembly GCA_007692645.1. GTDB lineage: Bacteria > Pseudomonadota > Gammaproteobacteria > Pseudomonadales > Oleiphilaceae > REBR01. The sequence continues at coordinate 6,871 of REBR01000082.1, forward strand.
CCAGGCCAGCCAGTGCGCCGTTCAGCAGCATGGTCAGGTCGGCTTTACCAAACATCAGCTTGGACAGGATCAGTGCGGCGACACCACCACCAGCGGCAGCTGCGTTGGTGTTCATGAACACGACGGCTACTTCGTTGGCAGACAGGATGTCACTGGTGACCAGTACTGAGCCGCCGTTGAAGCCGAACCAGCCCAACCACAGGATCAGGGTACCGAGAGCGGCCAGGGGCAGGTTGGCACCGGGGATGGCGCGGATCTCGCCATTGGGGCCGTACTTGCCTTTACGGGCGCCGAGCAGCAGTACACCAGCCAGGGCAGCAGAGGCACCAGCCATGTGAACGATACCGGAACCGGCGAAGTCAGAGAAGCCAGCGTCTTCCAGGCTGAACATACCGAAAACGTCAGCGCCGCCCCAGGTCCAGGCACCGGACATTGGGTAGATGAAGCCAGTCAGCACTACAGCGAATGCCAGGAAGGCCCACAGCTTCATGCGCTCAGCAACGGCACCGGAGACGATGGACATGGCGGTAGCCACGAAGACGACCTGGAAGAAGAAGTCAGCAGAGTTGGCGTAGTAGAACTCGCCGTCTTCGGGGTCACCGCCGCCAGCACGCTCAGCGAAAGCACCCAGAACGCTGTCTGGATCAACGGCAGTGATGCCGCTCAGGAAGATGTTGCCGCCGTACATAATTGCATAACCACAGACCATGTACATGATACAGGCGATGGAATACAGGGCGACGTTTTTGGTCAGGATTTCGGTAGTGTTTTTGGCACGTACGAGACCGGATTCCAACATGGTAAAACCGGCCGCCATAAACATGACGAGGGCACCACAGATCAGGAAGTAAAAAGTATCCAGAGCGTACATCAATTGATAAACATCGTTTTCCATAATACAAGCCCTCCGCACCAGGCTTAATTGCTAAGTGATTTCGCGTTTGCGATAAGTATTAAAAGGTTTTGGGGTCAGACGGCTTCTTCGCCGGTTTCACCGGTCCGGATGCGAATCGCCTGCTCCAGGCTGGTGACGAAGATTTTACCGTCGCCGATTTTTCCGGTGTTGGCAGCCTTGGAGATGGCTTCAATCACCTGGTCCAGCAGCTTGGCGCCGATGGCGACTTCAACTTTTACCTTGGGCAGGAAGTCCACGACATATTCAGCACCGCGGTACAGTTCGGTGTGACCTTTCTGACGTCCGAAGCCTTTGACTTCGGTGACGGTGACGCCTTGCACGCCGATATCCGACAGCGCTTCGCGCACATCGTCAAGCTTGAAGGGCTTAATTATGGCTGTGACGAGTTTCATGGGTTTCTCCTTGGTGTAGCCCCTTCAGACAATCTGAGTCAGGGCCGCCTTGAGGTTGGGGTGCTCTAAAAGCCCGCACATGGTGTGTGCGGACACTGTGTGCAGGCTTTTGCACACCCTGTGCCAACGCAAAAAATTAGTTTCTAAACAGTAATATAAGGTTTTTCTGCCCCAATTCGGATCAGGCCAGCGCACCATTGTAGCGCAGCATAATCAGTAATGAACGATTACAGGGCGTAACTTAGCATCTATTCCCCCGGTCATCCTGCATTGCGCCACTGTATGATAATATCCCTAACAGAATTCAATGAGGAGAGTTGCAATGCCCAAGAGCCCGCAGGATTTTCTGTCCGGTCTGCAGCAACAGTTCGGTCACCTGGTTCCCGATGTAGCCCGTGTCGCCCGGGACGATCTGGAGCAGCACGCCAAAATGGCGGTTATGACGGTAATTTCCCGATTAGACCTGGTAACCCGGGATGAGTTTGATGCCCAGAGTGCGGTACTGCAGCGCACCCGGGAAAAGGTGGATTTGCTGGAAAAACAGGTGCGGGCCATGGAGCTGCAACAGCAAAAACAGCAGGACTGATTACTCAGGTACCCCACTAAGCCAATTTTTGATTGTGAACAGGGACTGTTCCATGACCTTTGCCATCGTTCATACCCGGGCACGGGTGGGCATTGATGCCCCCGCAGTTACCGTAGAAACCCACCTCTCCAATGGCCTGCCGTCGTTGTCTATTGTCGGCCTGCCGGAAACCGGCGTACGGGAAAGTAAAGACCGGGTCCGCAGTGCGCTGCTGAATGCCGGTTTTGAGTTCCCCGCCCGTCGTATCACCATTAATCTTGCCCCTGCGGATTTGCCCAAAGAGGGCAGCCGCTTTGACCTGCCTATTGCACTGGGCATTCTGGCGGCTTCTGGCCAGGTGGACCCCCAGTCATTAAGTACCATGGAGTTTGTGGGTGAACTGGCCCTGGACGGGGCTTTGCGAGCCATTGCCGGTGTGGTGCCAGCGATTTTGGGCGCTCGCGGTGCGGGTCGCACTATTTTGGTGCCATTTGCCTGTAAAGACGAGGCCGCCCTGGCCAGCCATGAAGACGCTTACGCCGCCGACCACCTGCTGGCGGTCTGTGCCCACCTGCAGGGGGAGGAGCGTCTGCCGGCCATTGCCCCGGCACCCCCGGAGCAGGACACCACCGTCAGCGGCCCGGACCTGATTGATGTGCAGGGGCAGCATGTGCCCAAGCGGGCCCTGGTGATTGCGGCCGCCGGTGGGCACAACCTGTTGTTCCATGGCCCCCCGGGTACCGGTAAAAGCATGCTGGCCTGTCGTCTGCCGGGGTTGTTGCCGTTATTGGAGGATAAACAGGCCCTGGAGGTGGCCTCGGTGCATTCCGTGGCGGGGCAGAGCGTGGTCCGCCAGTGGCGTCGTCCGCCTTACCGGGCGCCGCATCATACTGCCTCTGCGGTGGCCCTGGTGGGGGGAGGCAGCAGCCCCCGGCCCGGGGAGATCTCCCTGGCCCACCACGGGGTACTGTTTCTGGATGAGTTGCCGGAGTTCAGCCGCCATGTGCTTGAGGTGCTGCGGGAGCCCATGGAGTCCGGAGAGATTGTGATTGCCAGGGCCAATGGCCGGGTCACGTACCCGGCCCGCTTTCAGGTGGTGGCCGCCATGAACCCCTGTCCCTGCGGCTACCATGGTCACCCCCGGATACCCTGCCGCTGTGCCGCCCATCAGATTGAACGCTACCGCAGCCGTATTTCCGGGCCCCTGCTGGACCGTTTTGATATGCATGTGCCGGTGCCGGTTCAGGAGCCAGAGGTGCTGCTGCGGCCAAAGCCCGGGGATCTGGATAGCGCCACCGCCGCAGAAAGAGTCGCCCGGGCCAGAGAGCCCCAACTGGAGCGTGGTGGTCTTAACGCACAGCTGGGGGGTAAAGAGCTGCACCGGGCCTGCGCACTGCAGCGCGACGGGGAGCAGCTGCTGGAGCAGGCCATGACCCGCCTGGGGCTCTCGGCCCGGGCCCTGCACCGGGTATTGCGGGTGGCCCGCACCATTGCGGATCTGGAGCAGGCGGCCACGGTGACCCGGCCCCATCTGGTGGAAGCCCTGGGTTACCGGGCATTGGACCAGGGGCTGGCTTGAGCCCCTGGGATACCGGATAATGCCCCCCGTAAAACCTGGCAGGGCCAGGCCATGGGTGTGAGACGGGAATTAACGGTATGAACGAGTCTGGTGACGAGGATCTGGCACGGGTAGGGCTGCGGGGCATTCGCAGCTTTGTGTTGCGGGGCGGGCGCATGACCGTGGGCCAGAGCAAAGCCTGGGACAGGATGTGGCCTCGTTATGGCATGAGTGTGGCCCAGGGCCTGATTGACCCTGAGCAGGTGTTTGGCCGCCAGGCGCCACTGAATCTGGAGATCGGTTTTGGTATGGGGCGGTCTTTGTCCACCATGGCGGCGGCAGCTCCGGAGCAGGACTTTATCGGCATTGAGGTGCACAAGCCCGGTTGCGGCGCGTTGCTTGCGGATATTGAGCAGCTGGAACTCACCAACCTGCGCATTTACCGGGCCGATGCCAATGATGTGCTGGACCTGTGCCTGCCGGATGCCAGCCTAAACCGGCTGATGCTGTTTTTCCCGGACCCATGGCCGAAGAAGAAACACCATAAGCGGCGAATTGTGCAGTCAGCCTTCGCCCAGAAGGTACGGGGCAAACTGAAACCGGGGGGGCTGTTTCACATGGCCACGGACTGGGAAGAATATGCGCAACAGATGCTGGAAGTAATGAACGCTGAGGCGGGCTTTGAAAACACCTCCCCGGAGGGAGGTTTTGTGCCGAAGCCGCCAGAGCGCCCGGACACCAAGTTCGAGGTGCGCGGCGAGAAGCTGGGGCACGGGGTCTGGGATCTGGTCTACCGCCGCTCGGAGTCCTGAGTCACGGCGTTTTCCGAGTTCAGTGGATGGCGCCGGGCTGCCCGCACGATCAGCAATGCAGCGGCACCGAGTAGCAGGCCGGTGAGTTTGAGGAGGGTGGCCACCACCGCTGCAATGGCCCAGTGATCTTCCGCTTCGGGCCGTGCAATGGCGATCAGCAGGAAGACATTTTCTGCCACATCGCTGCTGCCGCCAATAATAAACAGCCACTTGGCGACGCTGCCCATCTGCTGTTCCCGCACGCCCGGGCGGTCCAGCAGCAGGTGGTTGCTGAGTTTCAGCAGAAAGGTGAGGTAGAGCGCGACAAACAGGAAGTCCAGGTACAGGGACAGGTGGGCCCAGAGCTGGCCGCCGCTGCCCCAGGCGCGGCGGATCTGTTTGGCACTCTCTGCATCTCCGGCTAACTGATAGCTGATTATGCCCTGGGGGGCATCAGGGGTGATCAGGTATTGGTTGATCATCATCAGCACTACCAAGGCGGCGCCGGAGGCCAGTGCCAGTACACACAGGCTGGCGGGCCAGGGCCGGTGATCCACGCCAAATATCTTCATACCATGAAACGCTCCAGAACGTCATTCAGGAAGCGGTGGCCTTTCTCTGTGGGGGCCAGCCGCTGCCGTTTCTCCATGGGTTCAAGCAACTGCTCCTGAACCAGATCATTGAGTATGCCCATAATGGCGGACAGGGGTAAACCGGTTCGTTCACTAAAGAGTTTACTGGGAACGCCATCCTGCAGGCGCAGGGCGTTCATCATGAACTCCAGGGGCAGGTCGCCAGTGGTAATGCCCTGGCGGCCTGCGGTGCGGCTGCCGATGCGCTGCAGGTAGGCCTCCGGCTGGCGGGTTTTCCAGTAGCGCAGGATGTTGTCCGGGGCGCTGGCGGGCAGGGTGACCTTGCCGTGGGCGCCGGCCCCCAGGGCAAGATAGTCGCCAAACTGCCAGTAATTGAGATTATGTTGTGAGGCCTGGCCGGGTTTGCTCCAGGCAGAAATCTCGTAGTTCTGCAGGCCTGCCGCCAACAACAGATCACGGCCTGCGTCCTGAATGTCCACCAGCTGATCTTCCACCGGCAGGGGCGGTGGGCTGGAATAAAACGCAGTGTTGGGTTCCAGGGTCAGCTGATACCAGGATACATGGCCGGTGTCATAGGCCAGAGCCGCCTGCAGGTCGGCCACCGCCTGCTCCGGAGTCTGGCCGGGCAGGCCGTGCATCAGGTCCAGGTTAATGCGCTCAAAGCCGGCGCGTTGCGCCGCGGCAATGGCCTGGTGGGCGTTGGCGCTGTCATGGATGCGCCCCAGAGCCTTGAGCTGGGGGTCCTGAAAACTCTGAATTCCCAGGGACAAACGGTTAATCCCTAACGCCCGGTAGGCACTGAAGCGGTCCTGCTCAAAGGTGCCGGGGTTGGCCTCCAGGGTGACTTCACCCAGTTGGCTCAGGTCCAGCCGCTCTCCCAGACCTTTGAACAGCCGGCGATAAAAGTCCGGGGACATGAGTGAGGGGGTGCCGCCGCCAATAAACAGGGTGGTCACCGGCTGTTGTGGCAGCCACGGCAGGTCTGCGTCCAGGTCAGCCAGGAGTGCCTCAAGGTAGGCGGTTTCCGGCAATTCCACCGGGGCGGTGTGGGAATTGAAGTCGCAGTAAGGGCATTTGCGCACACACCAGGGGGTATGCAGGTACAGGCCAAGGGGTGGGGCGGTAATTCCGTTGCTGGTCATGGGGCGGAACTGTGCAGGCCCAGAGACGCCATCAGCTGGTGCAGCGCCTGGGCCCGGTGACTCAGTAGCCGTTTGCGTCCCGAAGGCAGGTTGGCAACGCTGACGCCTTCCTCTGGCAGGTAGAACAGGGGGTCATAACCGAAACCGCCGGTGCCGGTGGGGGCGGTAAGGAGTTCTCCCTGCCAGCGCCCGTGGCAGATCAGCGGGGTCGGGTCGGTGGCATGGGTCATAAACACCAGTACACAGTGGTAGGCGGCCTGGCGCTCACCCTCGGGTACGTCTGCCATGGCGGCCAGCAGGGCGTCGATATTGTCCTGGTCACTGGCCCCCGCACCGGCATAGCGTGCGGAATAAATGCCCGGAGCCCCCTGCAGGGCATCCACGGCAATGCCGGAGTCATCCGCCAGGGCGGGCAGGCCAGTCTGTTCACAGGCGTGGCGGGCCTTGATCAGGGCGTTTTCCACAAAGGTGCAGGCGGTTTCCTCAGCGGAGCTCACCCCGAAATCCCCCTGGGGCAGAACGGTCACCGCCAGTGGCGCCAGCAACTCGTTAAACTCGCGGATCTTGCCGGCGTTATCGCTGGCCAGAACCCAGCGGGCCTGTTGAGTCACTGGGTCAGTCACTGTAGAGCTCCTTGGTAAAGCGGATCGGGAAAGTGCGGTCCTGGCCATGGGGGCTGGCTTCAATGTTAAACGTCAGCAGCTCCCCTTCGCTGTACTGGAACTGGGCCAGGTAGTAGACCGCATCCCCATCCTGCACCCGGCGGAACGACAGCCGCCGTTGCTGCTGGATGTTGTTGGTGAGCTGGCCTTCGATATTGGCGCTCACGCCCTTGTCAGGACCGGTGTGCTCCGGGTCGTTTTCCAGCACACTGATATTGAGCAGACCCACAGAGCGACTGCGGGTCAGGCCATGGGCCTCTGCCACTTCCGGCTTGATAAAGCTGGATGGGATAGCGTTGTAATGCACCGTGTATTTGCCGAAACGGGTGCTGTTGTCCGCCTGGGCGCTGGCACAAAAGGCCAGTGCCAGGGTGGCGATAAGCAGGGTTCGAATAAGGGCCATGGAGATTCTCCGGTTAACGCGTTACCCGATAGATAGCGATCTGCCCAAGCATATTGGGCCAGAGGCGGTTAAACCAGCGGAAGCGGTGTTCATCATCTACTACGGTACGGCTTTTTATACGGATGTGATGCTGATAGCACAAAGCCTCGAAATCCTTAAAAGTACACAGGTGGATATTCGGCGTGTTGTACCAGGTATGGGGCAGGGTACTGGACATGGGCATGCGCCCCCGGCGGATCAGGTACCAGCGCAGGCGCCAGTAGCCGAAGTTGGGGAAGGTGACGATACCTTCCCGCCCCAGGCGCAGCATTTCTTCCAGCACCATATCCGGGCGGCGCACCGCCTGCAGGGCCTGGGTCATCAGAACGGTGTCGAAGGTGTTGTCACGGAAGTTCCCCAGGCCCTGTTTGTCCAGATCCTGCTCGATCACATTCACCCCACGGCTGATACAGGTTTCAATGTGCTCCGGGTTGATCTCCAGGCCATAGCCGCTGACGTTCTTCTGCCGCTGCAGGTAATCCAGCAGGGTGCCGTCGCCACAGCCCAGGTCCAGCACTCGGGCGCCGTCCTCAATCCAGGGTTCGATAATTTCCAGATCAGCCCGCATGGGTGTGCTCCTTGGCGACCCGCTGCATATAGGCGGTAAACAGATTGGTGTAGCGGGGGGTGGGGATCAGGAACGCATCATGGCCCCAGGGCGCCTCGATTTGCGAATAACTGACATTGCGCCGGGCATCGATCAGGGCATTCACCAATTCTTCGGAACGGGCCGGGGCAAAGCGCCAGTCAGAGCTGAATGACAGCACCAGAAAGCGGCAGCTGGCCTGGGCCATGGCGGCGGAGAGGTCATTGCCATGGGGCCGGGCCGGGTCGAAATAATCCAGTGCCCGGGTCATCAGCAGATAGGTGTTGGCGTCGAAATTCTCTGAGAAGCGCTCACCCTGGTAACGCAGGTAGCTCTCTACCTGGAACTCCACGTCGAAGCCGAACTGGTAGGCCTGCTCCCGCAGCTCCCGGCCGAATTTTTCTCCCATGGAGGCATCGGACAGGTAAGTAATGTGCCCTACCATGCGCGCCAGCATCAGCCCCTGGCGGGGCATGGTTTTCTCTTCCAGATAACGCCCGGCGCAAAAATCCGGGTCGGAGGTGATGGCCTGGCGGGCCACCTCATTAAAGGCAATGTTCTGGGCGGTGAGCTTGGGGGTGGCGGCAATCACCACCGCATGGCGCAGCCGGTCCGGGTAAGTGGTGGACCAGTCCAGAGCCTGCATTCCCCCCAGGGAGCCGCCCACCACGGCGGCCCACTGCTGGATACCCAGGTGATCCGCCAAACGCGCCTGGCTGTTGACCCAGTCACGCACGGTAATCACCGGGAAATCCGGGCCATAGGGGCGGCCGGTTTCCGGGTTTTGTGAGGCCGGGCCGGTGCTGCCATGGCAGCCCCCCAGGTTGTTCAGGGAGACCACGTAAAACTGGTCGGTATCAATGGGCTTGCCGGGGCCGATACAGCTGTCCCACCAGCCGGGTTTGCGGTCATTGGGGCTGTGGTAGCCCGCCGCATGATGATTACCGCTCAGGGCATGGCAGATCAGCACCCCGTTGCTGGCATCTGCATTCAGGGTGCCGTAGGTTTCCACCATCAGGTCGTAGTGGGGCAGCTGGCGGCCACACTCCAGGGTCAGCGGCTCGGCAAAGTGCAGCAGTCGTGGTTCGACAAGGCCGACAGAGTCGGCGGGAAAAGGCTCGGACATGGTATGCAGGCTTCGTCAGTCGCGGTCATTGACCCCCGGAATCAGGCACGGCAGTTTAGCGAGGGCCACCGGCATTGGCAAGGTGGCCTCAGGCGATACCGGACAGGTTCACTACTTTACGGTGGGGCAGTGACGGCGGTGGCTGGCGGATTTCCCGTTGCAGCTTTTCCGCCACCGCCAGCTCTTCCCGCAAATGGCGCATATGCTGGTCCAGCTGTAGTTCCTGCTGGCGCAGGCTGCGTTCGCTCAGGGTCATTTCCCGCAGGCGCCGTACCCGGTGCTCCAGCAGCCGTTTCTGTTCGCCGGAATATTGCATGATGGGCAGCAGGGTTTCCTGAGGCCAGCGCTCGATATCTTCCAGGGCGCTGGCATGAATCTGCCGGGCCTCGCTCACCAGAGTGTTGATAAAGTGGCGTATCAGCACGGATTGTTCCATCAGCAGGGACTTGGGGTTGCGGCGAAAGCGCTCGGCTTTGCTGCGCAGGTCCCGCAGGGCAATCAGGTGGCGCCCGGCACGCAGGGGAATCGGCTGCAGGTGCTCGCCTTTGCCATCGTCGTTGTAGCGCTGGTAGATGGAATTGATCATTTTCTCTGCCAGGCGACCTTCACTGAGCAGGTGATTAAAGTCGTTTTCCAGGCTGCGGAAGAAGTTGTCCATGGCCCGGTGCATGCCCGCGGTGGTCCAGCTCTTGCTGAGTTTGTGGCGGGTCTTGTGCACCTGTTCTTCCAGGGTCTGTGTATTGAGCATATTGGCCAGGATGGTGCCCTGTGACTGCACCAGCCGGCGGCTGGAGCGCAGGGTGATGAGTTTGCGGGTGTAATAGTCGAAGTCTTTCTGGGTGCGGTCCGCCAGGCGCCGGATGGCCTCCCGGTCCACATGCTGGTCCCCCAGCAGCTGGTACTCCTGCTCCATGCCGTCAATGCGCCCCTGCAGGGCAGACTGGCTGTTGTGCAGCATGCGCATCAGGTCCCCCACCAGGCTGTGGGTAATCAGTTTCTCTTTTTCACTGAGAATGCGCTCAATGATCAGGTTTTCCAGGTGGGGTAATTCACTGCGCTCAAGTAGCAGGGGCTCTCTGCGTACTTTGCCGATCAGCCCCTGTTTGGCAGAAACCGGGATCACCTCTTCAAAGCTCAGGCCCAGTTGCTGGGCGGTTTGTGCCCGTACCCGGTCAATGGTCCGGCTGGTGTGTTTCTCCCCCTGCAGGTCGTCCCACAGCACATCAATCTTGTTGAGCACCGCAAAGCGCCCGGCCCGGTGGTCCGCATCCGGGGTGTCGATGTAGTCTTTCCAGATGGCCATGTCGCTGGCGGTCACGCCGGCATCGGCACTGAGCAGAAAAATCACTGCCTGGGCAGCGGGCAGCATGCTGATGGTCAGCTCAGGCTCTGAACCCAGGGCATTCAGCCCGGGGGTATCCAGAATACGCAGCCCCCTCTCCAGCAGCGGGTGGTGGAAGCTGATCAGGGCGTGACGCCATACCGGAACAAAAACATGGCCCGGGACACTGGGGTCGTTATCCAGCATCTGCTCATTAAAACCCAGATGTTTGGCTTCATCCCGGTGCACACTTTTTACCCGGGCAACCTGAGACAGGGCCTCCCGGGCCAGGTCCGGCTGCTCCGGGTCCAGGGGCATTTCAGTCCAGGCCCGTGGCTGGTTGCGGTACTGCATCAGGGACTGGTCTTTAAGCCGGCTCTCAATGGGCAGCAGCTTCAGGTAGGAGCGGCGACTCTTGCGGTCGTAAAAGAGTTCTGTGGGGCACATGGTGGTGCGCCCGGCCTCTGAGGGCAGCATGCGCTGGCCGTAATCGGCGAAAAACAGGCTGTTGATCAGTTCCGTTTTGCCCCGGGAGTATTCCCCGGCGAAGGCCACGGTGAGTTCGTCTTCCACCAGCAGTTGCATGCCACGGCGCAGGCGCAGGGCCAGGTCATCAGACAGCAGTTCGTTGTTATGCAGCCAGGTGCGGTACCGGGTAATCTGGCGCACCAGCTGTTTTTTCCACTGATGATAGGCTTCGACCTGGGCGGACAGACTGCTGACTGTGCTCATGGAACCGACTCTTTTTGGCGGATACGGCGAAAAACGGGGCCCTTTAAAGGACCCCGCTAACCATTAAGAGTATGTAACCACTTTGCCGGTTGGGCAAGTTTTCAGGGCAGTGCCTGTTCTAGAAGGGCAGGCCTACCGCCACTTCCAGGTGGCTGACCACCACCCGCAACATGTTAAGTACCAGAAACAGCAGAATCGGGGACAGATCCAGCCCGCCCATGGGGGGCAGCACGCTGCGGAAAGGCCGCATCACCGGCTCGGTGACCTGCTGGATCAGCTGGATACCCGGGTGCGGGTTACCCGGTGCGATCCAGCTGATCACAATCATGGCGATCACGGCAAAGAAGTAGATGGTGACAACCACGCTCAGTACCTTCACCGCGCCCCAGGCCAGCAGGGTGAGGGGGTCAGTCATGGCGCCCATGAGCAGCAACAGCAGGGTATAGGTGAGTGACTGAAACAGCACTGCCACCAGCAGAGTGGCAAAGTCAAAGTTATTCCAGGGGGGCAGCATGCGCTGGAACGGTGCCACCGGGGGGTTGGTAGCCTTGACTACAAACTGGGTAATGGGATTGTAGAAGTCCGCCTCTGCCAGGCGCAGCAGGAACCGCAGTATGAGGATGGTCAGGTAGAACATCGTCAGTAGCTGCAGGGATTGAACCAGAATCTGTGCCAACATCAAGGACTCCTGTTTATTAACCGGCCCGCTATTATTGCGGAGGTGACTGCCTGATTACCAGCTATAGAACGTTTTTCAGCTTGCCAGACACAGGTGACGCTAATGTGTCAGACAGGGCAGTGGCTATGGTTGGCTCAATTCTTTCTGCATGGCACGGGAGCGGTCCATGGCGGCTTTATGGGCCTGCTTCACCAGCTGTCGCAGGTTGCCCGTCTCAAACGTCTGCACCGCCTGTTCTGTGGTGCCCCCGGGGGACATCACGTTGCGCTTGAGCTGGCCAGGATCATCATCACTTTCTGCCGCCATGCGGGCCGCCCCGCCCATGGTCTGAATGGCCAGGCGGCGGGCGCTGGCTGCTGGCAGGCCCGCTTCAACAGCGGCCTCCTCCAGGGCTTCCAGCATCAGGAAGAAATAGGCCGGGCCACTGCCAGAGAGCCCGGTGACCGCATGCATCTGGTCTTCGTCTTCCAGCCACAGGGTCATGCCGATACCGTCGAACAGCTGGGTGACCTGTTGCTTCTGCCGGTTGTTGACCTCTGCAGTAGCGAACAGGGCAGAGGCCCCCTGGCCCACCAGTGAGGGGGTGTTGGGCATGCAGCGCACCAGGGGCACACCACCCCCCAGCCATTGGCCCAGAGTGGCGGTATCCAGACCCGCCGCAATAGAGACCACAAGAGGACGGGTATTCTGAACCACACTCACCACATCCTGGCAGACCCTGGCCATAATCTGGGGTTTCACCGCCATTACCACAATGTCTCCCTGCTCCGCGCAGTAGCGGTTATCGGTGGTGTAGAACACGCCGAAATCCCGCCCCATGGTTTGCAGGTGGCTGTCTTCCGGGGCGCTGACCCAGATTTTATTGGCCGGGTGGCCGCTGGCCAGCAGGCCGCCAATGATAGCCCGGGCCATATTGCCGGCGCCGATAAAGGAAAGTGTGGGGGTGCTCATGGTCAACCTCTGCAGTTCGCTGTGCACGGTATCGTGTTCAGGTGGGCATTATGCCTGCCAGGGAGCCTGGGACCAAACCAGCCTGCCGGTGCCGGCAAGGGGGCAGGACCCGGGGGGAGGTTACTTGCCCCGGGGGCCAAACAGTGCGCTGCCCACCCGTACCAGGGTGGCGCCTTCCGCAATGGCGATCTCAAGATCACCGGACATGCCCATAGAGAGGGTGTCCAGCTGCGGCTGTAACGGGTGTTGTTGCTGCAGTTGTGCCAACAGTTGCGCCAGTCGCCGAAAGGCCAGGTGCTGCTGCTCCGGGCTGTTGTCCGGGTCGGGAATGGCCATCAGGCCCCGCAGCCGCAGCCCTGGCAGAGCCACAATGGTGTCAGCCAGCTCGGCCACCGCTTCAGGGGCTATGCCGGATTTACTCTCTTCGCCGTCCAGATTCACCTGAATGCAGATGTTCAATGGTGACAAATGCTCTGGCCGTTGCTCGCTCAGGCGGCGGGCCACTTTGGCCCGGTCCACACTGTGAACCCAGTCAAAATGGGCGCTAATATCCCGGGTCTTATTGGACTGAATGGGGCCGATAAAGTGCCATTCCAGCTGGGGCAGGTCCTCCAGGGCCGCAATCTTGTCCAGGGCTTCCTGCAGGTAATTCTCCCCAAAGCGGGTGACACCGGCAGCAGCGGCCTCCCGGAGAAGTGCTGCGGGTTTGGTTTTGCTCACCGCCAGCAGCATCACGCTTTCTGCAGAGCGTGCCGCGCTTTGGCTGGCATTTTCAATGCGCTGCCTTACCAACTGCAGCTTGTCTGCTATGCTGGACATTATCCTGTTCCACCGTGTGTTGACCGGGTGCTTACGTTACTCCCGGTCCGGAAAGAAGCCAAGGGCCCCTTGGCGGTCATAATTCCTCACAACAACGCGTCTTGCCCGAGGACCTGTATGGACATTACCGAACTGCTGGCGTTTTCTGCCAAACAGGGTGCATCTGACCTGCACCTGTCAGCGGGCCTGCCGCCCATGATTCGTGTTGACGGCGATGTGCGCCGCATCAATCTGCCGGCCATGGAGCACAAAGAAGTGCACCGGCTGATCTACGACATCATGAACGACAAACAGCGAAAGGATTTCGAGGAGTTCTTGGAAACGGACTTCTCTTTTGAGGTGCCCGGTGTGGCTCGCTTCCGGGTCAACGCCTTCAACCAGAACCGGGGTGCCGGTGGTGTTTTCCGGACCATCCCCTCCAAGGTGCTGACCATGGACGATCTGGGCATGGGCCAGGTGTTCAAGGACATCGCCTCGGTGCCCCGGGGTCTGGTGCTGGTGACCGGGCCTACCGGTTCCGGTAAGTCCACCACCCTGGCGGCCATGATCGATTACATCAACGACACCCGCTATGACCACATCCTCACCATTGAGGACCCCATCGAATTTGTCCATGAAAGCAAAAAATGCCTGATGAACCAGCGGGAAGTACACCGGGACACTCTGGGCTTTAACGAAGCCCTGCGCTCGGCCCTGCGGGAAGATCCGGACATTATTTTGGTGGGTGAGATGCGGGACCTGGAGACCATTCGCCTGGCCCTGACGGCAGCGGAAACCGGCCACCTGGTGTTTGGTACCCTGCACACCACCTCTGCCGCCAAGACCATTGACCGGATTGTGGATGTGTTCCCGGCAGAGGAGAAGTCCATGGTGCGCTCCATGCTGTCGGAATCCCTTCAGGCTGTGGTATCCCAGGCGCTGTTGAAAAAAACCGGCGGTGGCCGCCTGGCCGCCCACGAGATCATGATTGGTACCGCCGCGATCCGTAACCTGATTCGGGAAGACAAAGTGGCGCAAATGTACTCTGCAATCCAGACCGGTGGTAATACCGGGATGATGACCCTGGACCAGTGCCTGCAGAACCTGCTGCAGAAAGGGAGTATTTCCCGGGAAGCAGCCCGCTCCAAGGCGAAAATGCCGGATAACTTCTGATGACTGCAGGGCAGCGTAACAGGCGAGGAAAGCTCCATGGACTTTGACAGACTGCTGAAGCTGGTGGTGGAAAAGAACGGTTCTGATCTGTTTATTACCGCCGGCGTGCCACCCAGTATGAAGGTGAACGGCCGGGTGGTGCCAATTACCAAGAATGCCCTGACCCCGGAACAGACCCGGGAGCTGGTCTACGGCACCATGAACGCCAAGCAGCGGGAACAGTTTGACGAGCATTTCGAGTGCAACTATGCCCTCAGTGCCCGGGGTATTGGTCGCTTCCGGGTCAGTGCATTCTTCCAGCGTAACCTGTGTGGCATGGTGCTGCGGCGTATTGAAACCAAAATTCCCAGTGTCGACGAACTGGGGCTGCCGGAGGTGATCAAGGAACTGGCCATGACCAAGCGGGGGCTGATCATTTTCGTCGGCGCCACCGGTACCGGTAAATCCACCTCACTGGCGGCCATGTTGGGGCACCGTAACCGCAACAGTCAGGGTCACATTGTCTCCATTGAAGACCCCATCGAATTTATTCATCAGCACCAGGGTTGTATCGTCACCCAGCGGGAAGTGGGGGTGGATACGGAGTCCTTTGAGGTGGCCCTGAAAAACACCCTGCGCCAGGCACCGGATGTGATCCTGATTGGCGAAGTGCGCTCCAAAGCCACCATGGAATACGCGGTCACCTTCGCGGAAACCGGCCACCTGTGCCTGGCGACACTGCACGCCAACAACGCTAACCAGGCCCTGGATCGCATTATCAACTTTTTTCACCCGGACCAGCACAACCAGATCTGGATGGACCTGTCACTGAACCTGAAGGCCATTATCGCCCAGCAGTTGGTGGCGACCCCGGACGGGAAGGGGCGCACGGCAGCCATTGAAGTTCTGATCAATACCCCCAGAGCCTCGGATATGATCCGCAAGGGCGAGGTGGATAAGCTCAAGGACCTGATGAGCAAATCCCGTGAGGCCGGTATGCAGACCTTCGACCAGGCCCTGTACCGGCTATATGCAGATGGCAAGATCACCTATGCGGATGCCCTGTCTTACGCGGATTCCGCCAACGATCTGCGGCTGATGATCAAGCTGGGGGCCGATGCCACCAGTGCGGATCAGCTCTCTTCCAACGTCGACAAACTCACCATTCAGGATGATGACTAGAGCCCACGGACTGCTGTTTGCCGGTTTGCTGTGCCTGACCCTGCTGGCCTTTATGCTGGCGCTGCTACTGGCGCCGGTAATGGATGCCAGCCTGGGTTGGCAGCAGCAACTGCCACGAGTGGTGGCAGGCTTTTCCGTGGGTGGCATGCTGGCACTGGCCGGGGTGCTGCTGCAGGTGCTGTTACGTAACCCCCTGGCGGAACCCTATGTATTGGGAATCTCCGGTGGTGCCACGGCAGCCGCCCTGGCTGCCCTGATGCTGGGGCTGGGCAGCGTCTGGGTGGCCAGCAGTGCCTTTGCCGGCAGTTTGCTCTCTGTTGCAGTGTTGTTTCTGCTGGTCTCACCGGCCGGGCGCCGCAGCAGTGACCGGCTATTGCTCACAGGGGTGGTGCTGGCAGCGGGTTGGGGCGCCCTGATCAGCTTTATGCTGGTTCTTGGGCCGGAACCTTCTCTGGGGCAACTGTTGTTCTGGCTAATGGGGGATCTGGCGCACCCGGTGCCGCCCTGGTGGTCCCTGCCGTTGCTGGGGCTTTCCCTGGGCGCGGCCTGGGTCATGGCCAACAGCCTCGACCTGCTGGTGCACGGGGATGAGCAGGCAGCGGTGCTGGGGGTGGAAGTGCGCCGGCTGAGGCTGTTGTGCTATCTGGTGGCCTCCCTGCTCACCGCCCTGGCAGTCACCCTGGCCGGTCCTATTGGTTTTATTGGTTTGCTGGTACCCCAACTGATGCGCTACCTGGTGGGTGCCCGTCATGCCCTGTTGATCCCCGCTTCCCTGTTGGCAGGGGGCTCCCTGCTGGTGTTGCTGGATCTGTTCAGCCGCCTGCTGGTCACCGATGGCTGGTTGCCAGTGGGGGTGGTGACCGCCGTGCTGGGGGTGCCGGTTTTCCTGTTCATGCTGCGCCAACAGGGAGGGGCGCGCTGATGGCGTCACTGCAAATTGATCAACTGTGCTTTGGCCGTGGCGGTAAAGCCCTTAATCAACCCCTGACCTTGCAGGCCAGCGCCGGCCAGGTGTGGGCGGTGCTGGGTGAGAATGGGGCGGGTAAAAGCACCATGCTGCACACCCTGGCCGCGTTGCTGAAGCCGGTGGGGGGGCAGGTGAGTGTGGATGGGGTGGATATCCGCCGCTGCCCCCGCAAACTGCTGGCCCGCCGGCTGGGGCTGGTGATGCAGCAGGCCAACCTGGCGTTCCCTTATTCGGTGCGGGAAATGGTCAGTGCCGGGCGCTATGCCCACCGTCCCCCCTGGGGCGGTCTGAGCGAGCAGGACCAGCAGGCGATTACTGAAGCGTTGGCCGCCACCGCTCTTGAGCGGCTGGCGGAGCGGCCCATCAACCACCTCTCCGGGGGTGAACAGCGCCGGGTTGCTATTGCCACAGTGCTGGCCCAGCAGCCCGGGGTGCTGCTGATGGACGAGCCGGTGCACAACCTGGATGTGCGCCATCAAGTCAGCCTGATGCGCCACTGCCGGCAGTTGGCGGAGAGTGGTCGGGTGGTGATGTTCTCCCTGCACGATGTGAATCTGGCCAGGCAATACGCTGACCGCCTGTTGTTGCTGTACCCGGACGGCGCCTGGGAAACCGGCATTCCTGATCAGCTGCTCACGCCGCAACGGCTGCAACACCTGTTTGGAGTGCCATTGCGGGATCTGGGCCAGGGGCCTCATCATTTCTGGGCCCCGGAAGGGGGTGAGTAGCCCTGGGCCATACAGGCATGTTTTCAGAAAACGTGATCTCTGCCCAAAGCACCCTTTGACCTTGAGCAAGGCCCCCAGTTAGCGTTAAAGCTCAAATAACAATGTGCGAGATGTTATGGGCCAGTCACGGAGGTTTGACCGGGTCAGGGAGTTTTTCGCCGGGTTCTGGCAGCGGGAAAATGCCCTGCCCATTTATCTTGATTTTCTGCTGCGGGAAGTCCGCCCGGGCTGGTCCCGGCGGGTAATGATGGCCAAAGTGGTGGCCATTACCCAGGAAACACCCACCTGCAAAAGTTACTGTTTGCAGCCTCCGGGGCGCTGGCAGGGGCATAGTGCCGGTATGCATTTACCCCTGGCGGTGGAAATTAACGGGCGCTGGACCCGGCGCACCTACAGTATTTCTTCCCCTCCCGAGCAGTACCGCCAACAGGGCACTATCACCATTACGGTCAAGCGCATTCCCGGGGGATTGGTTTCCAACTGGCTGTTCGGGCACTTGCGGGTTGGCCAGTGGCTGCGTATTGGCGAGGCGGCGGGGTGTTTTACCTTGAACGCAACCGCGGCACCAAAGCTGTTGCTGCTGGCGGCGGGCAGCGGCATCACCCCCCTGTTTGCCATGATCAATGATCCCCAGGCCAGCCACCGGGACTTGACCCTGTTGTATTACTGTCGCCACCCGGGGGAGGTGATCTTTGCCCGGCAACTGGAAGCCCTGGCCAGTAGTCGCCCCGGTTTCCGGCTAGTGGTGGTGTTCAGTCACCGGGAAGGGCCTATCGATTTGCCGCAGCTTGGCCGTTATTGCCCGGATCTTGCGCAACGGGATGTGTTTATGTGCGGCCCCCAGGGCTTTATGGACAAGGCCGCGGAGCTGCTGCAGGCGTCTGGGGTAACCCCAGAGCGCCTGTTCCGGGAAAGTTTCGGCGTGCGTCGGCCGCAGTCGGTGCCGGCCACAGAAGAGAGTCCGTCGCCGGTGGTGTTCCTGAAAACCCGGTTGACGGTGCAGGGGGACGGCCACAGTACCCTGCTGGAACTGGCGGAAGCGGCTGGCCTTAAACCCCGCCACGGCTGCCGTGCCGGGGTCTGTCATCAATGCAAGTGCACCAAGGTCAGTGGGCAGGTGGTGGACCTGCGGGATGGGCGGGCGTCGGGGTTTGCGCAAGAGGATATACAGGCCTGTATTTCTGTACCACGGGGGC
>REBR01000274.1 GCA_007692645.1 Halomonadaceae bacterium
CCAACTACCCCGGTCTCCACGCGTTACTGTGGCACCGGATGAACCATCGGCTGTGGGGTTGGGGTTTTAAATGGCTGGCTCGTACCCTGTCGACCCTTGCCCGCTGGTTTACCGGCATTGAAATCCATCCCGGCGCCCAGATAGGGCGGCGGTTTTTCATCGATCATGGCATGGGTGTGGTGATTGGCGAGACGGCGGTTATCGGTGACGATGTCACCCTCTACCAGGGAGTGACTCTGGGGGGAACCAGCTGGCGCCATGGCAAGCGCCACCCCACGTTGGGTAATAATGTGGTGGTGGGGGCCGGGGCCAAAGTGCTGGGTCCTTTTACCGTGGGTGACGATGCCAAAATCGGCTCCAATGCAGTGGTTACCAAAGAAGTGCCTCCCGGAGCAACGGTGGTGGGTATTCCAGGTCGCATTATTGTAAAGACCCCGCCGGCGGACGCTGGCTATGCTGGGGACGATCTGCGCCGGGCGGCCATGAGCGAGAAAATCGGCTTTGATGCCTACGGCTTGTCAGAAGAGATGCCTGACCCGGTTGCCCGCTCTATCCGCAGTATGCTGGACCATATGCACGCAGTGGATGAGCGTATAGAAACCATGTGCAAAACCCTGGAGCAGATCGATTCCAGCTACAAGAGCTCCTCACTGCCAAAGATGCATGAGGAAGACTTTGAGTGCGTTAACGAGCAGAAAAAGTGAATACTTGACTGATTTAGTCGGATTAAATCATACTGATTGAGGTGTAAAACTCCCGTTTTCTGGATGCTTCTCCATGCGACTCACCACAAAAGGCCGATACGCAGTAACCGCCATGCTCGATCTGGCCATGCACGGTAATGAGGGGCCTGTCAGTCTGGCAGACATCTCCCGGCGTCAGGACATCTCCCTGTCGTATCTTGAGCAGCTGTTTGCCCGGCTGCGCCGGGTAGGGCTGGTGGCCAGTGTTCGCGGTCCTGGGGGTGGTTACCGGCTGACCCAGGCCAGTGATCAGGTCTTCGTGGCCCAGGTGGTGGATGCCGTTAATGAGTCCTTGGACACTACCCGCTGTCAACAGAAAGCAGATTGCCAACACGGGGCCACCTGTCTGACCCATCACCTGTGGTCGGATCTCAGTGACCAGATATATGACTTTCTCAGTCATATCAGTCTTGGGGATCTGATGCGCAAGGAAGAAATACGCCAGGTAGCGGCCCGGCAGGATCAGCTGCAGAAAGTGGCTGATCCCGGCAAGGGGAGTAATGACGCCGAACCCATCCGCCTGTCGCTGTAACAGGCGAAGAGCCTCTAACTGTCCGGACCGCCATGAACACACCTATTTATCTGGATTATGCCGCCACCACACCGGTGGACCCCCGGGTCGCTGAACGCATGATGCAGTACCTGACCCCTGACGGCGTCTTTGGTAACCCCGCTTCCCGCACCCATGCCCTGGGCTGGCAGGCAGAATCAGCGGTTGAAGGAGCACGCCGGCAACTGGCGCAGCTGATCAATTGCGACCCCCGGGAGATCGTTTGGACCTCTGGCGCCACGGAGGCAGACAATCTGGCTCTGAAAGGGGCCGCCATGGCCAACCGGGACCGTGGCCAACACATCATCACCAGTAAAATCGAACACAAAGCCGTCATTGACTGCTGTAAGTGGCTGGAACAGCAAGGTTTTGAAATTACCTGGCTGACCCCCATGGCTGACGGGCGGGTTTCACCCCAGGCGGTTGCTGAAGCACTGCGGGAAGATACCCTGCTGGTATCTTTGATGGCCGTGAACAATGAGCTGGGTGTGATCAATGATATCGCCACTATCGGTGCCATGCTCCGTGAGCGGGGCGTCCTGTTTCACGTTGATGGGGCTCAGGCATTGGGCAAGATCCCCCTGGATCTGGGGGAAATGCCCGTGGATATGATGGCTTTTTCGGGGCACAAGCTCTATGCCCCGAAAGGGATGGGAGCCCTGTATGTGCGCCGCTCCCCCGAGGTGAAACTGGAAGCTCAGATACACGGGGGCGGTCATGAGCGTGGCTTGCGTTCCGGGACCCTGGCAACCCATCAGATTGTCGGTTTAGGGGAGGCCTGTCAGATCCTTAGCCACACTCTCTCGGAGGAACAGGCATTCCTGCAACAGTTGCGTGATCGCTTTCTCGGGCCGGTACTGGCAGAACCCGGTGTGCATCTGCATGGGGCAGGGGCACCCTCAGTTGCGGGTATTGCCAACCTGGGTTTTGAAGGGGTGGATGGGGAATCCCTGATGCTGGCTTTGCGGGGTCTTGCCGTCTCCAGTGGTTCAGCCTGTGCCTCTGCCTCGCTGGAGCCTTCATTCGTGCTCAAGGGTATCGGAGTCAGTGATGTTCTCGCCCAGGGTTCCCTGCGTTTTTCATTTGGCCGCTTTACCACCAGGGAGCAGGTTGATCAGGCCGCCGGTCAGGTGGTGGAATCGTTACAGCACCTGCGCCAGCGGGGCAAACTACGGCGTAGTACAGTATAACTTTGCCGGTAACACAGGTATAATTCGCGCCTATTCTTTTCACTTACCCTAGTTACCAGGAGCTTCATCATGGCTGTAGAACGTACTTTTTCCATCGTCAAGCCAGACGCCGTTGCCAAGAACGTGATTGGCGAAATCTATTCCCGTTTTGAGAAAGCTGGCCTGCAGATTGTGGCCGCAAAAATGCTGCACCTGACCCAGGAACAGGCGGAAGGCTTCTATGCTGAGCATAAAGAGCGTCCTTTCTTCCAGGCGCTGGTGGGTTTCATGACCTCAGGCCCGGTTATGGTTCAGGTGCTTGAAGGTGAAAACGCCATCCTGGCCAATCGTGACCTGATGGGTGCTACCAACCCCAAGGAAGCAGCACCAGGCACCATTCGCGCTGATTTTGCCACCTCCATAGATGCCAATGCAGCTCATGGTTCCGATTCTGCGGAATCTGCCCAGCGTGAAATCGCTTATTTTTTCAATGATGCTGAAATCTGCCCCCGGGGCTGATTCGCATCGCTGCAGTGAGGGAGTCAGGGGTCATGTCGACACCGCAATCCGGGCCTGAAATGGTCAAAGTGAATTTACTTGGCCTGTCACGGCGCAAGATGGAAGACTTCTTCGTTGCTATGGGGGAGAAGAAATTCCGCGCCAGTCAGGTCATCAAGTGGATACACCAGCACGGTGTTGATGACTTTGAGGCCATGACCGATGTCAGCAAGGCGCTGCGACTGCGCCTGGCTGAAGTGGCTGAGATCCGTGGCCCTGAAGTCCTGCTCCATGAAACCTCCACCGACGGCACCCGTAAATGGGTTATGCGTATGGCAGAGGGCAATAGCATTGAAGCGGTACTGATTCCTGAAGGTGAGCGGGGCACCCTGTGTGTTTCCTCCCAGGTTGGTTGCAGTCTCGATTGCAGTTTCTGCTCCACCGGCAAGCGCGGTTTTAACCGTAATCTGTCGGCGGCAGAAATCATCGGCCAGGTCTGGGTCGCCATGCGCACCTTTATGCCCTACGACCGTAACAAGGAGCGCCCCATTACCAACGTTGTCATGATGGGTATGGGGGAGCCCCTGTTAAATTTCGATAATGTCGTGGATGCCATGGACCTGATGATGGATGATTGGGCCTACGGCATTTCCAAGCGGCGTGTTACCGTGAGTACTGCAGGGGTTGTTCCGGCCATCAACAAGCTGGGTGAAGTCTCTGACGTGTCATTGGCCATTTCCCTGCATGCCCCCAACAATGCATTGCGGAACGAACTGGTGCCGATCAATCGCAAATACCCCATTGAGATGCTGCTGGAAGCCACCAGCAACTACCTGTCGGGTCTGAGTGACAAGCGTAAGGCGACCATTGAATATACTCTGATTCAGGGGGTTAATGACCAGCCGCACCATGCTGAAGAGTTGTCGGTGTTGTTGCGGGATCTGCCCTGCAAGATTAACCTGATTCCGTTTAATCCGTTTCCGGAAAGCCATTACCAGCGCCCCAGTGGCAATGCCATCAAACGCTTTCAGGACGTGCTTAACCGGGATGGCTATGTGGCCACGGTGCGTACCCCCCGGGGTGATGACATTGATGCAGCCTGCGGCCAGTTAGTGGGGCAATTTGAAGATCGGACCAAGCGCAGTGCCCGTTATATTCAGGTGCAGCAACTGGCGGCAGATGCCCAAAACGTTAAGATATTGCAATAGTGGCGAGCCAGAGTGGCTTTCAGGTAATACACGTGAGCGCATTAACAATGAGTATAAGCAAAAATCCTCACCGTCTTCTTTTCCTGTTGTGCCTGATACTTGCTTTGAGTCTTTCCGGGTGCGTTCGCACCACTGATGGCTCTTTTTCCAGCTCTGCTGACAAGGATAAAGCAGAAGCGGCTTATGTGCGCCTCGGATTGGCCTATCTGCAGGAAGAACAATTTGACCGCTCCCGGCAGCACCTGAACCGGGCCATGGAGATCAACCGTCGCAGTGCTCCGGCCATGGCAGGGCTGGGCCTGTTGAATGAGGCACAAGGTGAAATGGAGATTGCTGAGCGGCGCTTCAATGAAGCTCTGTCTGCGGATCGTAATTACACCCGGGGTCGCTCCTACTACGGTGCTTTCCTGTATAACGAAGGCCGCTTTGAGGAAGCTTACGAACAGCTAAGGCGGGCCTCTGAAGACACCGAATTTGAAGGGCGTCCCGGTATTTTTATTAATATTGGCCGAACCGCCAACCGCTTGGGCCGTTATGAGGACGCTGCCGCTGCCTATCAGCGTTCACTGCGACTGGAGCGGAATAATCATGCAGCGCTTGAGGGGGCTATGGTAAATCTGGTTGAAGCCGGAAAGTTTGCTGACGCCCGTCCTTTGTATGAGCGTCTGGTAATGTCCATCAGGGCATCAGAAAACGTCAACCATTCTGCCGCCTCACTCTGGGCGGGTATTCGTCTTGCTGACGACAGGGGTGATCAGGACCAGGTAGCCAGCCTGGCTTTACTTTTACGTAGCCGCTATCCAGACTCAGTGGAATTTGAGCAATACAGGGCGATGAGAGCCAATGACTGAAGCGAACGGTGATAACAGTCAAAATATTGCTCACGGCGAAACTGGCCGGCGCCTGAAAGCGGCCCGTGAAACCGCGGGCCTTGAGCTTCAGGCTTTGGCTGACCAGTTGCATCTGCGCCCGGCAATAGTGCGTGCCATTGAAGAAGGGGACTATGGGTCTGTTCCCAGTGAATTGTTTCTCAAAGGGTATGTTCGTTCATATGCCCGTCATGTTGGTATTTCAGACGACGAGATGATTGCCGTGCTTTCCCGGGAGCTGGCTATAATTCACGGCACAGATGACAGTGCCAGTGACGAACGGGTCGCTGACGGTCGCCATCTGCCTCTGGAAGAAAATCGTCGACGTCGTCGTGTGATGAGCCTGGTAGGAATAGCCCTGGTAGTTCTGGTGCTGTTATTACTGCCCTTTATCTGGCCTGATAACGGATCTGATGAGGCCCCTGTGGAAGAAACCACCGGTGACACTCAGCAACCGGTTGAATTGCCAGACCGGCAGGCTTCCAGATCTGACTCCCGTGGTGCCAGTATTGACGATATTGAGCCGGCCCTGGGTCAGGTGGAAGTGCTGGATGAATCCGCTGAGCAACCGTCTGTAGAGCAGGAGCCTTCAGGGTCTCGTGAGCCCGCTGTAACGGATCAACCCGCCAGTGCCGGGCAGGAAACTGCAGCCATACCACCACAGGCCCCTGTTAGCGAATCACCGGAAGAGGCCAGTTTGCAACTGACCTTTAACGATGATTGTTGGGTAGAAGTGGTTAATGGTGAGGGTAACCGGGTAATAGCCCGTTTGGCTTCCGAAGGCGACCGAATTGAATATAGCGGTCCGGCGCCCTTTGAGATCCTGCTGGGTGCAGTCAGTGCCGTTGATCAGCTGGAGTTTATGGGTGAGCCAGTCAACCTGTCTGACTATCCCTCCCGTGCCGGCCGGGTCCGCTTTCAGCTCGCCGCCAGGGATTTCAGTAACTAACCAGTCAGTGACCGTTACTGCACAAGCAGCGTCACTGGGTAAGGACCAGCAACATGCTCTATCAGCACACTCCCATTAAACGTCGTGTCAGCCGCCAGATTTTTGTGGGTAAAGTACCTGTGGGTGGCGATGCGCCGATTTCAGTGCAAAGCATGACCAATACTGAAACCTGTGACGTGGATGCCACCGTGGCCCAGATCAGCGCCCTGGAAAAAGCCGGCGCTGATATTGTCCGGGTGTCGGTGCCGAGCATGGACGCTGCCGAGGCCTTTGCCAAAATCCGGGCCCGCAGCAATGTCCCCCTGGTGGCGGACATTCATTTTGACCACCGTATTGCCCTGCGTGTGGCTGAGCTGGGGGTCGACTGTTTACGCATCAATCCTGGCAACATTGGCCGTGAAGACAAGGTACGTTCGGTGGTTGAAGCCGCCAGTGCCAACGGTATCCCCATTCGTGTCGGGGTTAATGCCGGCTCC
>REBR01000186.1 GCA_007692645.1 Halomonadaceae bacterium
TCTTCACTGGCATTGGCACCTTCCCCCAGTGCCCCATTGCTGTGGTTGTAAAAGCCCTCAACCAACCGTACGATTTCCGCCTGACGGGTTTCCACCAGAAGCTGATTGTTATAAAAACTCAGAGGTGCAGCGTTGGCCAGCAGCACATCGTCCAGTGCTGTGGTGGTTAAGTTGGCGGAATAGACGATATCCCTGAAACCCGGAACAGAGACAGACTGGGGAGTTTCACGGTTACTAAAGAAATCGGCTTTGAAGCGATTAAAATCCGTCACCTGTTGCCGCGAGGCGGTGGCAGATCGCTGAAACGGGTTAAATTGTGGGTTGGTTACTACCCGTGCCGGGTCAGACGCGGAGCGGTAGATGGGCGCACCCACCAAAGGATCGCCGTTGGCGTCAATAATGTCATTGCTGAGGGCTACGGCGTACTTGGTTTTGGCCGCTAATGGCGCTTCAGGCAGAATCCGGATGGCGTTGTTGGTGCCGCCGTCGATATCGATCAGCTCAAGGCGCACCGGAGGGCTTTTCAGCAACCGGTCAAAAATGGCATTGGCTTCTGTCAGGGCGCCTTGCTGCTCCAGCATCCGCCCACGGCGGAAATCATTGGCAAGGGCCAATCCGGGAATCTCTCCCTCAGCAATAAACAGGCTGTCTCCCCCGGCAATATCAAGGGGTATCAGGAACACATTCTGGGCCGGGTTTGGCACCACTTCACCGCCGGGCACTTCTTCAATGGGGAAAACCACCGTGCCATCCGGGTTGGTTTCTACACTGATAAAGGGTCGGGCGTCGAGGGTCTGATCCGGGTCCAGACTGGCGCTGATCTTGATATCGAACGGGGCCAACAGTGACGTACCGTCAAGAAATCCCAGACCCTGAGTGACCGGGTTACCCGGATCAGTACCGTTCAGGGGGGTGCCGTCCACCGCTGCATTGGCAAAAAACACGGCATCTTCAGGCAGGGGGAATTCGGTCTGGACAGGGTTGTAGAGGGGAAAACTGCCCTGAGGAGTCTGGCGTTCTGCACTCACGCTGATCGGACTTATGGAGCCTGCGTTTTTACCTTCGTTGCCGTCTTCGAGGCAGCCTGTCAGCGCTACTGCCAACACAGTGACCGCCAGAATGGGTTTTCTGCACTGAAGCATGGGGGATTTCCTTCTACTTATTATCGTCAACAGGACTACCGGCGCTCACTGTCAGTCACATTGCGTAGCCAAACAGATACATTGCGTTACAGTAATCAATTGCTGTGGATGATAAGCAGGGAAAATAAGGAGTCAATTTGCCCAAGTGTCGGACCCTATATGACAAAATCGTCAGAAACAGGTGTGACGCGGCTCACAGACTATAATTAAATTTTATATTTTCACAGGATTTTACAGGAATGCAAAAATCCCGGAGCAGCGAAAGCCGCTCCAGGGGTCAGGTAAGGCATGCCCTTGCCCGACTAAAGGTCGCTATCAGCGACCCGAGCGCCGCAGGGCTGCGGGGGTGTAAAAAGAGCTCCGACGGTCAGTGCCGAACTCAAAAGGATCACTTTCTTCATTGGTAAGACCAATCAAGAGGTAGCGGCCGGATAGCAGGTCATACAGGGTCTCAAACGCGTAAAACGGGATGTCAAAATCGTAAGCCTGCAATGCATGAGCTTCCGCAACACGCCACAGCTCTCCGCGGCCATCGTAATGGTCCACAATGGCAATCTGCCAGGAGTCTTCGTTGACATAGAAGTCCCGCTTGCCATACACGTGGCGCTCACCGTCTTTGAGAGTGGCCCGGACATGCCATACCCGGTGCAGTTCATAGCGGGTCAGTGACTGGTCGATATGCCCAGGGCGAACAATATCCTGGTAACTCAGGTGGGTACTGGTCAGATCGTAGGCGTTATTGGGAATATACATTTCCTTTTTACCAATGATTTCCCAGTCGTATTTGTCCGGTGCGCCGTTGAACAAGTCCAGATTATCCGCCGTACGCTGCCCGTCAGCGGCGGTACCCGGGCCGTCGTAGGCCACGTTAGGCGCCCGCCGCACCCGGCGCTGACCGGAGTTATAGATCCAGGCACTGCGGCCTTCTTTTACCTGGTCAATGGTCTCGTGCACCAGTAACACGTTACCGGACAAGCGTGAGGGGGATGTTGTGGTCTGGCGGAAGTAGAACAGAACGTTTTCATGGTCCTCAGGGCGGTAGTCACTCAGGAAAGAAGGATAAGTAATGTCTTCCGTCAGACGCACCGTGCTGAACTGACCATCCGTCTGGGGAGCCATCTGGGCGATATTACGCTTGACGGAGCCCCCCCGATAACGGGTGATATGGTTAAAAATGACTTCCTGACCGGCACTGGGCATAGGGAACGGAGTCCCGGTTTCGTAGTTGACCATGCCGTTTCCGGTAGGCTCCAACTCTACCGTGGTGGCGTTCTTTTTCGTCTGCTCCAGCCAGTCCTCTGGGTAAGCGGCGGTTCTGCGGGTTTTGAACACCGGCAGGAAATAGTCATCGTAATTATTGATCATGGCCAGCTGCCCAGGGGACAGCCGGTCTTTGTACTCATCCACATTGTTCTGATCAATACGGAACAACTCCTCGTCTTCCGGGAAGGGGTTCACATAGCGCGTATCCCCCTGGTAGTTGTCCGGCGGAGTGGTGATGCCACCCTCATACTCAGGGATTTCATCGCCATTACCTGCACGCTCCGCACCCGCCCGGGTCAGCTCATCCCCCCCCAGGCGGTCCGCTTCTTCCTGGGATACCTGAGCCCACAGAGGGCCGGCCATTATCAGGGTGCAACTGAGCACACCGGCTACTATCCGTTTTTGTTGTGTATTCATACTAACTCCTGTTATTGCGCAACTTGCGATTAAAATGTGTAAGAGACACTGGCGGCAATAAAGTCCCGGTCGCGCACATCGTTGTAGCGGCCATCAAAAAAGGTGTTGTAAGTAATTTCAGCGCCATAGGTATTCTGGTAATCAAAGGCCAGTGTCAGCCCCACCTGCTTGTTGCCTTCCTGAAAGTTGGGTGCCGGCTCCGGAGAGAAACCTTTCACGTCGTGGGAAAAGAAAATCTGGGGCGTCACGTTGGCCCCCAAAAAGGCATTGTTGTACTGCCAGGCAAATACGGTGCGGTAGCCCCAGGAGAACGAGGTGGTATAGCCATCATTCCGGCAATTGCTGGGGTTGATGTTCTGACCCACGTCACCCTCCGCACCTTCCACACAGGCATCACCGGTAAAGTCATCACCCTCTACCGGGCGGCTGCCCAAGCCAAACAACCCGGAGCGGCCAAATTCCTGATCTGACTGGTCAGGCAGACCGTGGACATAGGTACCCCCCACTTCCGCCAGTAAAATAAACCGGTCCGCTCCCATCACCCGGTCCACAAAGTGAATCATGGTGGCCTGGAGCTGGGAAACACCAAAGGTGTCAAAACCGTCTACCGCCTGGCCCGCCAGATTGGCGTCCGGGTTATCCCCCCGCAGTTTCTGTTCGTACTTGCTGACCATCTCTCCGTTGGGGCCCCGCTGCTGTAGGCCACCGAAGATCAGATCAATGGTATTGATCTGCAACGGCTGGTTACGCTTGTAGCTGTACTCACCACCAATAGAGGTTCCGCCCCGGGTAACCGTGCTGTAACTGATGCCAAACTGGTCGATATCTTCCGGATACTCCACGAAATAACTGGGGAACGTGGTGAATTCCTTGTCTGGGTTACTGTCCTGGTTATCTTCCGGGCTTTCCGGGTTATTCACCCGGCCGCTCAGGTAAGGCAGGCGGCTGTGCAGGCGCTGGTAATAGAAGCCCACTTCACCATCCAGAGCGTCAGAGAAGTAACGGGCAGCCACACCAAACTGGCCACGGTCCGCGGGCTCTTTATCGCCTTCTCTGGGGGCGAGGAAGCCCTCTGCCAGAGCCTGGGAATCCGGCACCTGGCCACCCAGCAGTACCGGACCACAGCCATCGGTTACCACGTCTGCCGTGGAGAAATAGGTGCCGCAGTCGTCTGCTTCAAAAGACTCCCACTTGGTTTGTATAAAGCCCTCCAGTGTCAGATCCCCCCGGGTAATACTGCCGTAAAGCATCTCCACAGGAATCAACACATCCTCCAGTTCAGCACCAGGCTGTCGGAACGCTGGCGCATCAATGGGGTTGGTGGTGTTGATCCCCCCCTGGATAAAGGTACTTTCACCCCAGTTCAACACCTGGCGCCCGTAACGCAGACTGGCGGGCATATCCGCCACATAGCCATCCACGAACACATAGGCATCCAGAATGCTACCCCGGGCTGCAGCGTCGCGTCCCTGTTGGGTCAGAGTGCGGCGCTGACCCACATCATCCTTTGAGCGACGCTCATCCCGCAGCTCAAAGTCATAGGAATAGCGGGTGCGGATAAAACCACCGACCCGGTCAATGTTGCGGGCTTCGGGAAAGTACTGGGAAAAAATATCCAGCCGGCCATTAATAAACGTGGTGTAAGGCCGGCCTTTTTCAAAGTTGAGGTTGCCGTCATCAAAGTTATTGGACGACCCACCGGTGTTGCTGAAGGCAAAGTCCGGTCCCAGGTTGCCCTGGGAAATCAGATCCTTGTCCTGGTCCTGCAGGCGGATACCGGTGCCGGCGGAAATCCGCCCCTCAATATTGGTTTCTATACCGCGAAAGTTGAAGTCGATAGCCTGTGCCGGCATTGCCAGGGTGGCGGCTACTGCTACCGCCAGGGGCAAACGACAGCCGAACCGGCGGCTTTTGCTTATTATTGTCATAGCGGACTGCTCCGTTGTTCTGATTATTGTGCCGCTGTGACAGGTTCCGGGCTTTCTCCACAGGGAACCTGCCTGTTGCTACATGCGGCCTGTCAATGATGTCTGCCTGGCCCGCTGAACGGGCCTCGAGGATTACTCGTCGTCTTCTGCAACCTGGGCGGCACGGTCCTCATCGCTGATAAGACCTTCTTCATCCCGTCCCTCGAAATTATCGGGGTCTTCGCCCTGGAAGGTTTGCAGCATCTGAATGGCCATAATGGAGAAGACATCCTCGGAACTGCCCGGGTCCTGATCACCCTGCCCTGCTGAAATCGGGTTACCGTGGGCACCCTTGGAGAACAGGCTGATAAAGGGACGACCCGAGTCATCATTCAGCACATTGCCCGCACCCATAAGACGGGCCAGGGGATCGGTCCCTGCCAGGGGAGCCGGGAGGCTCTGGATGGGGAACACCGTGCCGTCTTCCAGCATCAGGTCAGCCAGATCCAACGGACCCTGCAGGAACAGATCCCGGTCCGCCGCATTGGGTACTGTGCAATCGGCTGTGACTCTCTCAGGTTCCATGGAAGCGCAGTTATCCAGAGTGCCGTCACCAACAATGGCGGTGAGCATGGTGTCAGTGTCGCTATAGCTGGCGGCGTAGTTGGCCGGATCCACCTGATCCAGAATCCCCTGGAGGATGTTGAGGTACAGATTCAGTTCGGTCCGGCCCTGGGCCAGCAGTCCTTCAGAGGCGTCATCGAGCCCTGGCAACAGTTCCGGCGCCAGATCACGGGAGTTCTCCAGCACGCGGGAGAAGTGGCCGCCAGTATTCATGAATGCCTGTCCCTGGATCGGGTTAAGCGCTTCGTTGCCCGCCTCAATGGCCAGATTGGTAAGATGCGGCACTGCTACACCCCCCATGCCGGACAGGGAGTGGGTCAGAAAATAGACCCGGCTGGTGTCTATCCCGAAACTGTCATCACAACTGACGCAGGCTGCGATGGCATCCGCTATAGCCGTCAGGGAAGCGTTCAGATTCAGCGCATCCATGACACTCTGGCGAATGTTGCCCTGGGTGTTGGCGAAGTTGGTAAAGTTCAAGAACAGGTCACCGGAACCCGGCTCATCAAGAGTGGATGCGGGCACTGCCTTCATGGCGTCGTTAGTGCCAAAACCAAAGTGACGTTCCCGGGTGGCATCCCCAGGCCGGGAATTTTCCGGATTATTTTCACGCTGATCATCCACGGAAAACATGCCCGGGTTGCCACTGGTATTGTCTTCAGACTCTGCGTCACTGACGGCCCCTTCAAAGCCCGGGAAGATCCCGTGCAGCGGGGGGTCAATGGCCACTGTGACGAAACAGTCATCCACATCATCATCACCGGCGCAAAGCAGCCCTGCCGCCACTGCCATGGGCAGGATGGCGGAGCGGTCCTGGGTCAGGGCGGGCTGGTAAATAATGACGGGGAAGCCTGCACCAGGCTCATCCAGAAATGGCACATCAGTGTCTGGCATAGTCACCAGGATAGGGACCGTCACCTCACCGGTCTGGCGGGGGAACGGGAAGCGGTAACTGATGCGCTCGGAAATGGCCAGTGGCAGATCCACATGAGGGCCGAAGTCCGCGGCACTCCAGGTGCTGCCCTGAATAGCGACGCCATCCAGCTCATCTTCAGGCAGACCCATGTAATAAGGCAGGGTAATCTCCC
>REBR01000287.1 GCA_007692645.1 Halomonadaceae bacterium
CCGATAAACCCCAATACCGCACTGGAGCGCAGGCCGCATTCCAGCCGGTATGCGGTGTAACTACGCAGGTGGGGAAAGGCATCGGGAATACGGGCGAACAGAAACCGGCTGATGACACTGGTGCCTTGCGGCAATAGCCTGGCCGGGGTCTGGTCTGCTTCCTCCAGAATCTCCGAGTAGACCTTGGCAAAGATGCCGGAGAAAGGAATGGCGATGGCCAGTACACCGGTGAGTGGGTGCAAGCCAAAGAACTGCAGGAAAATCAGCGCCCAGAAAATCTCATGGATGGCGCGGATAAAGGCACAGAAGGTGCGCACCAGCCGGGAGGCAAACATCAGTGCGAGAGCGAACCCGGCCACACAACCGATGGCGACCCCGGTAAAGGCGAAGCTGACGGTCCTCAGCAGGGCCTGCCCCAGGGTATCCACTGCCATAAAATCAGGGCGCAGCAGGCCACCGAGAATCCGTTGCAGCTCCTGCCAGGGGTTCTGGGTGGTAATGGCGATATCGGAAAACACCACAGCCACCAGGGCAATCACCACAAACAACAGGCTGGTACGCACGGTGCGCGAAGCGAACATGGTTAACCCTGGTAGAGAGGCAGAAGATCCCCGGGGGAGAGCCGGTGGCTGGGTTCATCCAGTACCACCTTGCCATGCTGGATGCCGACAATGCGTTGGGTATAGCGCAGGGCCAGTTCCACATCGTGCATGGCAATCACGGAGGTGGGGTAGGCCTGTGACAGGCTCTGCATCACCACATGGGCCAGTGGCCCGTCCAGGGCTGAAACCGGTTCATCGGCCAGCAGAAGTTCGGCCCCCTGGAAGATGACCCGGGCCGCCGCAGTGCGCTGGCGCTGGCCCCCGGACAACTCCCCGGCTGGTGCCTTGCGCTTCTCTGCCAGTTGCAGTGACTCCAGAATAGGGACGATGGCAGCCAACTGTTTGCCCTGAGGCCACACCAGATTTGCCAGGTTATACCAGGTGGGGTGCTGCGACAGGCGTCCCATATAGACGTTATGAAACACAGATAGAGTTTCCACCAGGCCCAAAGCCTGGGGCATATAGGCCACGGGTATCCGCGCTTCTTTATACATCAGGCTGAGCAGGGTGGATTTCCCCGCCCCGCTCTTGCCCACCAGGGCCACCTGTTCGCCCCGGTTTACCGTGAGAGACAGGGGGCCCAGTACCCGGACTTCACCAAAGCTGGCGCTGACATCGTCTAAAGCAAGTGCCACCATTAATCGAGAATACCCAGGGATTGGCCTACTTCACGAATGGCGTCATAGGCATCATTATCCACCTTGATAAAGCGCTCCCTGGGGAAGCTGGCCAGCAGTTCCGGATCGTCCATATCCAGCAATGCCTGTTGAACCCGGTCAGTGAATCCTTTGCCAAAGCGGCTGTCCACATCACCCCGGATGGTCCACTGGTAATTGGCAAAGGCCGGGGACTTCCAGATCACCTTCACCTTGTCAGTATCAATTTCCCCGTCTTCTACCATTTTGTCCCACACCGCAAAGTTCAGGGCACCCACTTCGTAGGCACCGGACTCCACCAGGGCAATGGTGCGGGTGTGATTGCCGCTGTAACCCACACGGCTGAAGACCCGGTCAGGGGCTTCATTAAAGCGGTCGCGGATATAGAATTCCGGCATTAAACGTCCGGAAGTAGAACCCCGTGAGCCAAACGTAAAGGTTTTGCCCCGCACATCTTCAGAGAGTTCATCTTCACGCTCAAGGCCGGTGCTGTGGTGGGCAATAAAATAATTGTAGAAACCGATATCCTCAACACCCTGGGCAATGGCCCGGGAGCCGGCGACCCGCTCTCTGGCCTGAACCCCGGACAAGCCGCCGAACCAGGCCAGTTGCACCTGGTTGTTGCGGAAAGCGGTGATGGAGGCAGCATAGGATTTGACCGGAATAAACACCACTTCAACGTCCAGTTCCCCGGCCAGGTAATCGGCCACCTTGCTGAAACGTTCCTGCAGGCGGGTCTCATCCTCATCCGGGATGGCGGTAAAGTACAATGTGTTTGCCTGGGCGGCTGAGGCAAACAGAAGGGTCAGTGTGAGCAACAGGTATCGCATAATCGTTTTCCTTGATAGATGTGGACGGCCATGGCCAGTATAGGGTGAACGTCAGTGACCGGCTTCACGGTGAGTCCAGGCTGCTGTTACGCTATTCCAAATGAAATAGCCCACAGTGGTGGGCGAATGTTTTCTCATAATGCTGAACAGGGTAAAGCGTGTGCATGTGACTGTCATTACACCTGCTGGTGCAGGTTCACGCATGGGTAACCGGGCAACGGCAAACCGCTGGGCCGGTTTTCTGCGCAACCTGGGGCACCGGGTCAGGGTTCGCACCGAGTACCAGGGTGAAGCCACGGATCTGTTGCTGGCATTGCATGCCTGGCGCAGTGCCAGTGCTATCCAGCATTACCGTGAGCGCTACCCCGGTCAGGGGCTTATTGTGGCCCTCACGGGTACGGATATCTACCGCTTTCAGTACACCCATGGAGGGCCTACTCTGGCCAGTATGGCGGCGGCGGATTGCCTGATTGCCCTGCACCCCGGTGTCGGCAACCGGATACCGGCTTATCTGCAAGAGAAACTGCAGGTGGTTTTTCAGTCAGCCCGTGCCCCGGATCAGGCAGTGCCTGATCCGGCAGCGGGTTTTGAGGTGTGCGTGGTGGGGCATTTGCGGGAAGAGAAAGACTCGTTGCGGGCCGCTTATGCGGTGCGGGATCTGCCCGGGGAATCCGCAATTAACGTGGTTGCCCTGGGCAAAGCCCACAACGGGGAATGGGAAACAGCCGCCCGCCAGGAAATGCAATTGAACCCCCGCTACCACTGGCGGGGGGAGGTGAGCCCGGCGAATGTGAGAAAAATGATGGCCAGGGCCCGTCTGATGGTGATCAGTTCCCGTATGGAAGGAGGAGCGAATGTGATCTCGGAAGCCTGTGTCGCGGGATTGCCGGTGATCGCCTCGGATATTGACGGTAACCGGGGGTTGCTGGGGGAGAATTACCCGGGTTACTTCCCGGTGGCGGACACGGCTGCGCTTCAGGGGCTGCTGCTAAGGGCAGAACAGAGCCCCCAGTGGCTGGAACAACTGCGCCAGCATTGCCGGGAACTGGCCAGGCAATTTACGCCCCAGGCAGAACAGGCATCGCTGGCTCAGGCATTGCAGCGTGCAGTGGCTGTTGCGGCCCAACGTGGTCATGCCCCCATTGATTGAGCAGCAGTCGTTGGACCCCCCTCAAGCGGGTATACAGTCTATTTACAGAGAGCAGCGGTAATGGAAGATAAGCAAGGCCTGATCAGCGCACTGACCAGTACCCGTGACCGGATCCTGGGCCTGGTACAGAGCCTGGAGGAGGAACAGCTGTCGGTGCCCTACCACCCGGGGGTCAACCCGCCTCTCTGGGAGCTGGGCCACTCCATGTTCTTTTATGAAGTATTTATACTGAGCGCCCTGGATGGTACCCCCAGTTACGACCCCGCCATGGATGAACTCTGGGACTCTTTCCACATGAGTCATGGTGAGCGCTGGTCCCGTACCCTGTTTCCCGATCGCAATGACACCCTGGCTTACGCCCGGGCGGTATACCGGCAACTGCTTGAGCGTCTGGAGCGGGAGCCCCTCACGGATCAGGCCCTGTACCTGTACCGATACGGGATTTATCACCAGAATATGCACATTGAATCCATGATCTGGTGTCGCCAGACAGTGGGTTACCCCCGGCCGGATTTCACTGAATCAGGGGCACCCGTTGGTTCCCCCCTGGAGGCTGGCGCGGATGTGACCATCCCCGGTGGCGACTACCGTATCGGTTACCCGGAACAGCCCCGGGACCTGGCCCGCCAGGACTTTGCCTTCGACAATGAAAAACCCGGCTGCACGGTAACCCTGGCGCAATTCAATATATCCCGGACCCTGGTGAGTAACGCCGAGTTTCTGCAGTTTGTGCAGGATGGTGGCTACCAGCGGCCTGAACTGTGGAGCCAGGGTGGCCGGCAGTGGCTGGCCCGGGAGCGGGATAACGCCTTTGGTACCGGGGCGGCGCCACAAGTGGCCACCCCGGCCCAGCCCTTTCACTGGCGCTGGATTGAAGGGCACTGGCAGGAGCGGTTGTTTAATGAGTGGCTGCCCCTGGCCCCGGCCCACCCGGTCAGGCAGATCGCCTACTGGGAGGCAGAAGCCTATTGCCAGTGGGCAGGCCGGCGCCTGCCCACAGAGTTTGAATGGGAAGCGGCGGCCCTGGGAAACCGCCCTGGTAGTCCTTTCCAGCGCTTTCCCTGGGGTGACACCATGGATGCCCATAGGGTGGACATGGATGGCCGTGCCATGGGCCGGGTTCCGGTCACTGCCTATGCCCCTGGTGACAGCGCCAGTGGTTGCCGGCAGATGATCGGCACCGTCTGGGAATGGACCAGCAGTCAGTTTTTACCCTACGACGGCTTTGCCATGGATATGTACCCTTACATGTCTGTGCTCCAGTTCGGTGACCATAAAGTCAGCCGGGGCGGCAGTTGTGCCACCACCGCTTCATTGATCCGTGGCACTTACCGCCAGGCGTATTTTCCGGATCGCACCGATGTCTTCACTGGTTTCCGCACCTGTGCCCGTTAATGGCACAGGGCCAACCTATTACTATTACCCAAGGATGCTGCACCATGTCGTATTATGAAACCGATGAACAGGTCGACCAGTATATGGAATTTCACTACGGGGACACCTGGTTGTCTGTGGCCAATTACCCCAAGGCCTGTGCCGAGCACTGTCTGGCTTTGATGGCACAAGCCGGGTTGGCGCAAGAGCAGCCTAAGCGGGCACTGGATCTGGGGTGTGCCGTGGGCCGCACCAGCCTGGAGTTGGCTCTGGCCTTTGAAGAGGTGGTTGCCGTTGATCTGTCCCAGCGGTTCATACAACAGGCTCAGCAGCTTCAGAGCGAGGGCAGTGACGGCTACTTTCGCCGTTACCAGGGAGAGCTGGGCCAGACCCGTCAGGTTGATCTGGCCGCCCTTGGCCTGCAGGAAGCCGCCAGCCGGGTGACCTTTGCCCAGGGTGATGCCGGTAACCTGGACCCCCAGTTTGGGGCATTTGATCTGGTGTTTGCCGGCAACCTGATTGACCGCTTGCCGGACCCAGGCCAGTTCCTGCGCCAGATCAAGCAGCATGTGCGACCGGGTGGACTGCTGGTAATCAGCTCGCCCTATACCCTGTTAACGGATTTTACGCCACGGGAGAAATGGATTGGCGGCTTTATGGCTGGGGAGCAGGAGGTCACCATGCTGGATGGCATGGGGGCCTGCCTGGAACCCTGGTTTGAGCCGGTCTCTAAACCTGTGGATCTGCCTTTTGTGATCCGGGAAACTGGCCGCAAATTCCAGCACAGTTTCGCCCAGCTCAGTGCCTGGCGCCGGTTCTAGTTTGCCCGGACGGGACACTAGGGGTTGAGGAGTATGGGCTCCAGGGCCTCACCCTCCGGGTTTACCCGGCCAATGATGGCAGTGTGGGGGTAACCCAGGCGCTTCAGCTGGGCCACACAGGCACTGGCCCGGTCCGCAGGCACCGTGGCCAGCAGGCCGCCGGCGGTCTGAGGATCAAATACCAGGGGGTAGTGAGGATGGCTCACCATGACCTCCTGATTACGGATGGCCCGGCGCAGGCGGATATTGGCAGGCTGAAGTGAACTGAGAATGCCGGCGGCAACCATATCTACTGCCCCAGGCAGCATGGGGATCGCCGACAGATCCAGCTCCACATCCACGCCAGAGGGCCTGGTCATTTCCACCAGGTGCCCCAGCAGCCCGAAACCGGTGACATCAGTACAGGCACCGCTGCCATGAGCATGGAGGCAGCCAGCCGCCAGGCGGTTGGATTGCACCATGCTCTCCAGGGCAGTATCAATCCAACGCCCCCGGGCCAAGCCTTTGGCATGGGCCGCAAACAGGGTGCCGGTGCCGATGGGCTTGGTGAGAATGATCAGGTCGCCGGCTCGCATACCGCCTTTGCTCATGATGTTATTGGGGTCAATATAGCCATTACAGGCAAAGCCCAGGGCCAGCTCACGGCCTTCCCCGGTGTGCCCCCCCACCAGGGCGCAACCCGCTTCGTTCAGCACCTCCACGGCACCGGACATCATCTGAAACACCACATCTTCGACTTTTGACTCCAGGCCATAGGGCACCGTAGCTACCGCGGTGGCACTCTGGGCCTCGGCGCCCATGGCGAACAGGTCCCCTAGACTGTGGTTGGCAGCGACTTTGCCGAAAATATAGGGGTCATCAATAAAGGCCCGGAAGAAGTCCACCGTGTGCACCGCCGCCATGCCGTCGGGTATGCGCACCACTGCAGCATCGTCCGGCGCATGCAGGCCTATCAGTACATCCTCCCGTTCAATGGGCTGCAACGCTCCCAG
>REBR01000220.1 GCA_007692645.1 Halomonadaceae bacterium
ATGGATGCCATGACCCACGCCGTAGAGGCCTTTACCTGTATCGCCAAGAACCCCATAAGCGATGCCTATGCCTCTGCCGCCATCAAGAAGATCAGCACCCATCTGCTGGCCATCATGGACAACCCCAAGGATGCGGACCGTCGGCTGGAGCTGGCCCAGGCCTCCACCATGGCCGGTATCGCCTTCTCCAACTCCATGGTCGGCCTGGTGCACGCACTGGGTCACTCACTGGGTGCCATCTGTCACCTGCCCCACGGTCTGTGTATGAGCCTGTTCCTGCCTTACGTGCTGGAATACAACCTGGAGAGCATTCGCGAGCCGTTGAGCGAGCTGCTGCTGTACCTGGCAGGGCCGGAGATTTACGCTATTACCCCCAAGGCCCAGCGGGCAGAAGAGTCCATCGCCACTATTCGCAAAATGCGTGACGACCTGTACCAGCGCTGCAAGTTGCCACGGACGTTGCAGGAAACCGGTAAGGTGAAGAAGGAACAGCTGGAGCGCATCGCCAAGGCGACTCTGGACGATGGCTCCATTATGTTTAATCCGAAAGAAGTCAGCCTGAAAGACGCCCGGGCGGTGTTGGAAGCGGCTTGGGGTTAAGCACCTGGGACTGATGAGAGGCTGGAAATTGATCGCGGCTATAGCCGCTCCCACAGGGAGCAACGCCATGGCTGCGGTCTTGCAGGAGGCCTGTTGGAGCGGCTATAGCCGCGATCAGGCTTTACCGCACAACCGGCTCTTCCAGAACCCGCCCTAGTGTTGCGCTGGCCGGGACACGAGCCCCGGCAGCGTCAATGACAGTTCCTTCAGGGCCGCCAGGCCCTGAATCTCCCCGGCAGACAGGGGTAACCTGAACTGCTGCAACTGATGAAAGTCCCGCTCAATCGCCTGTAGATGACCGGCCTCTGTGGCCCGGCGCTGGCGCCAGAAATCCCCTTCGTTCTCCACCGCCACCGGCGGCATCACCCGATTGATAATCAGGCAGTCCACGGTCAGTGACTGGCGCGTCAGTGCCGTCACCATGCGCCCGGTTTCTTCCCGTGACAGGGTGTCCGGGTTCAGTACCGGGACAAAACGGGTGCGACCGGGGTCCCGCAGGCAGTCCCGCATGGCCCTGAAGCGATCACGGCGGCGGCGCAGTATGGCGGCGGCCCGGTCCTCGGCACTGGCTTCGACACTGGCGCTGCTGCCACCACGGTCGGGCCAGCGGTCGCTGCTTTCCAGGCGCCGTGCCAGCAGTCCATCAGCCCAGGTGCCCATGACTTCCGGCAGGGTCAGCAACTGCAAGGTATGACCGGTGGGGGCGGTATCAAACACAATTTCATGGAACTGGTGGCCCCGGTCCAGCACCAGGCGGACGATCTCATCAAACAGGGCCGCCTCCTCTGCCCCTGGTGCCTGCATGGCCAGTTGCGCCTGCCGGGTGGCCGCATCCCGCAGTTCCGGGCTGGCCAGTTGTTGCAGGTTATGCTGCACCTCTCCCAGGTAGCGCTTCATGGCCTGCCCCGGGTCTATTTCCAGGGCTGTCAGGCCCGGGCAGACGGTGTGGTCCTTCATGCCCAGGGGCAGTTCCAGCAGAT
Source organism: Halomonadaceae bacterium (assembly GCA_007692645.1). Lineage (GTDB taxonomy): Bacteria > Pseudomonadota > Gammaproteobacteria > Pseudomonadales > Oleiphilaceae > REBR01. The sequence continues at coordinate 1,581 of REBR01000220.1, forward strand.
CACCCAGGGAGTGGGCCGGGTCCGTGGATACCAGCAGCACCTGCTCTCCCCGGCTGGCCTGGCCAATGGCATAGGCGGCGGCGCAGGTGGTTTTGCCAACGCCCCCCTTGCCACCGAAGAAGGTAATACGGGCACCGTCAGTGGTCACCGGGGCGCTATTGCTGCTGACACCCCAGGGTAACCACTGTTTCAGCTTCAGCAGCATTTCATGCCCTCCAGGGGGGAATGCTCCATGCCCATGCGCAGGTGCCAGGCATGAAAATCCTCCATCAGGAACGGCAGCAGTTCCAGGGTATAAAATGAAGCCGGATTGGGAATGCCCAGGGCCTCTGACATCACCAACAGGCGAAACAGATCCTCCTGGCGCCGCTGGGCCCGGCGGGCTGTGCGCCGGTACGGGGTTACATAGAGCGCATCATAGAACCGGTTCAACTGATGCCAGCGGCGTTTTATCGCACCCATCAGCCCTCCCCCTGGTCAAGCATCTCCTCAGGTGCCCGCTTGCGCCCCATGGCGGCAATGCCTTCCAGCACCAGCCAGATATTCAGTACCAGTATCAGGCCGCCAATAGCGGTGAGCAACACATTGCCGTCCGCCAGGTAATTGCCGATATTGATCAGCATGCTCCAGGCGGTCATAACCCCCACGAACAGACAGGGGATCAGAGCCAGCAGGTAATTGCGTTTCAGGTGCATCAGAATCAGGGTCAGCACCAGCAACGACAGACCGGCGGTCAGTTGATTGGTGGTACCGAACAGCGGCCATAGCACCATGCCACCGGCCCCGGGATTGGACGGATCGGCAAAGAACGCCAGGGCCACACAGCTGATAAACACCAGCACTGTGGCCACATTGATGTTGCTCAGCACCGGCAGATTATACTGGCGGCCAATTTCACCGAGGATAAAGCGCTGCAGGCGCATGCCGGTATCCAGAGTGGTGGCGGCAAAGGCCACCACCATCATGGACATAAAGGTGGTAGCCACCACCAGGGGAATACCCAGATGCTGGAGGAAGCTGCCTGCCCCCTGCACAAAGGCGGCGATACCCTGGCTGCTGGCCTGTTGCCAGGAGCCATAGTGCTCACTCCATTCGCTGAAGGTGGCAAAACCGGCGGCTGTGGCCAGAATTGCTGCTACCGCCAGCAGGCCTTCACCGGTGGCCCCCAGATAACCGACAAAACGGGCATCGGTTTCTTTTTTCAGCTGTTTGGAGGTGGTGCCGGAACTGACCAGACCATGGAAACCGGAGATGGCGCCACAGGCAATGGTCACAAACAACAGTGGCAGCATGGGTGGGGTGCCATCAGGCAGGTCCTGGTTCAGCATGGGGGCGACGATTTCCGGGCGCCCCACAAAGACCCCCAGATATACCAGTGCCAGACAGACAAACAGCAGGTGGGCATTGATAAAGTCACGGGGTTGCAGCAACAGCCACACCGGCAGCCGGGAGGCAATGGCACCGTAGGTAAGCATGATCAGTACCCACCAGGCCGTGGCCGGATACCCTGCGGTTTCCTCAGGCAGTGACACCGGCATCAGGGTGCCGGCGTACACCAGTCCCAGCAACAGGGCCAAACCCACAATGGAGGGCAGCAGAATGGACCAGTTGCGTTTATACACCAGGTAACCAATCACCAGGGCAATGGGAATCTGCAGCCAGTAAGGCATGACACTGGCCGGAAAATTGGTGAACAGGGTGCCAATAGCCACGGCAAAGACCGCATTCACCATCAGTAACAGGAAGAAGATAATCAGCAGGAACAGGGTCAGGGCCCGGGGGCCGATGACGTTGCGGGCAATCACCCCCATGGACTGGCCCCGGTTGCGCACCGAGGCCCAGAGGGTGCCGAAGTCATGAATCCCCGCCATAAACACGGTGCCCATCAGTACCCAGGCCAGGGCCGGCCCCCAGCCCCAGATCATGGCAATGGCGGGACCAATAATCGGCGCAGCACCGGCTACAGAGGTAAAGTGGTGCCCCCAGAGGACAAACTTATTGGTGGGTACGAAATCAATGCCGTCTTCCTGCCGGTACGCCGGGGTGATGAAATCCGGGTCGAGGCGAAACAGCTTTTCAGCCAGGTAACGGGAGTAAAAGCGGTAGCCGAGGAAGAACACCACAAACGCACTTAACGCCAACAACCAACTGGTCACAAGCCCTGCCCTCCGCATTATTATTGGATTGTTACCGCAAGAACCATAACCTCTGATGCAGGCACTGTATAGAGCCATGACAGGGGCGCAGAGACATTAATCAGTGCAGGGAAGGGTCAAGCCGGAAATAGCGAGTGGCGACGGCAAACCCGTCAACCACTACCAGGGGGAAATCTGCAGCGAGCTTCCCCCTGGCTGATTTTTTAACGCCGCAGCCCCGGACACTGACAGTTAGCTAGCCGGCACAGGAGGCGCCACCCAGAACACAGAACCGGGCGCAGTGGGGGTGGTTCAGGGGAACTTCCTGAAAACTGCTTTTCAGGCTATGGCCCAGTTCAAAATCCTTCTGGTACGGTAACAGGGTGCAGGGCACCACTACCGGTTTGGCTTCACCCTTGCGCTTGACCACCATGCGCGAGGTGGCGCACATCTGAGCATCCGGGCTCACCCCCAGTATGCTCCAGCAACCGGTACTGATCTCCGGCACATCCTCTTTTTCATCCATTTCCGGGAACAGCACCAGGGTGGCGGGGTCATGGGCGTCAAGGGCGATATGCTCTTCCCTGAAGAACCGGGCATAGCCGTCACGCATCTGTGCATCAGTCTCATCGGAAAACAGCCGGCCCGCTATGTCCACAGTAAACCCCTGACTGACCAGCCAGTGCAGGCCCTTCACCGCCGGCTCCCAGGAGCGGGGTCCCCGCTCCTGCTGGTGCACTTCCCGGGTGTAGTGATCAATGGAAACCCGCACCGTGATTTTCCCCGGGTGGCGATGCTGCAGCGCCAGCAGCTCTTCACTTAACTTCATCATGGGGCGCATTGCATTGGTTAATACCAGGACATCAAAATCACGGGCCAGGCAGTCTTCCAATATGGGGATCAGGTCCGGGTTCATAAACGGCTCACCGCCGGTAAAGGCAATGGTCCGGGTACCCAGTTGCTCAGTAGCGATTTCATCCAGGTAGACAGCCACTTCCCCAGTACTCAGGTACACCAGACGGTCATTACTGGGAGAGGACTCGATATAGCAGTTTTCGCAGGTCAGATTGCACAGGGTCCCGGTAAGAAACCAGAGGGTATCCAACCGTTTAAGGCCGACGGTGGCCCGGGGTTCACCTTTCAGGGTGAAACGGGGGTCACGGAACTTTTCCGCTGGCAGGGTTTTTACCGGGATCGTATCGAGTGCTGGCATAGAAAATCCTGTAATAATTCCTCGTCACGGTCTCAGGGGCCGGTTACGAATTCAGATACGCGTGGCGTAAGGGGACAGATTCACCGTCTGCTTAAAGGGTTGTTAAATTATGACAGACTGGGGGCGAAGCTGTTATAGCAAAATGAAGGAGTGGAGTGACATGGATGGCTTGAAGTGATCGCGGCTATAGCCGCTCCTACAGGTGGGAATGGCTGTGGGAGCGGCCATGGCCGCGATCTGGCAATTCCGGTGACGGTGCTCTCGCCCCGGTTTAGTTGGCACGGTGGTTTAACACAGACCGGAGATCAGGCAGCGCTGGGCACTGTTTCGTCCAGTATGCGGCGGATGCCTGCCTCGATATCCTGTAGCAGCCGCTCGCCGTCGATGCGGAAAGGGGTGCTGGCGGTCAGGCCGAAGAAACGGCGCAACTTCACCTCAGGATTGTTGTCCGGCAGGAAGCGCAATACCGGTACTACCCGGTGCACCCGGTCCTGACTCTGGAAACGAATAACTGGAGCGATATGCATGCGACCTTCCGGGTCAGCCTGATACTGGCGTTCACCTTCTACCTGCCAGCCAATATGTAGATCCTTGATACCCAGGCGGCGCTCCAGGGCGACTTCATCAGAAAGACCAATCAAACGTTTTTCAATCATGCTCATAGGAGAGCCTCCTTTGCTACTTTGAAAGAAACCCTGAGTCTGTTTCTTATCTGGGGTCTTCCTGACCTCACCTTGTTGTTACCCTGAACATACCCTGCAGAATTTGAATAAACAGTCTAATTCCGGCGCTTGGCCCACAAAGACAAAAACCCCGCATCGAAATGCGAGGTTTTTGTGATCGACTTACTTGAATCGTTCTGCGTTACCCAGGCTACTTATGCTTTTACAGCAGCCAGGCATTCTTCAACGATTTTCAGACCTTCTTCCAGCACTTCGTCTTCAATGGTGACAGGCATCAGGAAACGAATGGTGTTGCCGTACATGCCGCAACCCAGCAGGATCAGTCCCTTTTCCTTGGCCATTTTGGTCACCTGCCCGGCCAGATCGGCACGGGGTGTGCGGGACTGCTTGTCCGTCACCAGCTCAAAGGCCGCCATGGGGCCCACGTTACGGGCATTGTCCACAAAGCCGAACTGCTCCTGCCACTGGGCAAAGCGGGTCTTGAGCTTGTCACCCAAAGCCTGGGCCTTGCCCAGGATGTCTTCGCTTTCAAACACCTCAAATACCGCCAGGGCCGCCGCACAAGCGGTGGGGCTGCCGGTGTAGGTGCCGCCCAGGGAATTGGGGCCGGAACTGTCCATGATCTTGTCGGTGCCGACAATGGCGGAGATAGGCATACCATCTGCCATGCTCTTGGCCATGGTCATCATGTCAGGCTCTACACCACTGTGCTCAATGGCGAACATCTTGCCGGTACGGCCAAAACCACTCTGCACTTCATCGGC
>REBR01000270.1 GCA_007692645.1 Halomonadaceae bacterium
AAACTGGCCAGACGCCTGGGCATTGAACAGCGTACCGTGTTTGCCGGCTGGCATGAGAACGCCTATGCCTGGATGGCACTGGCCGCGCTGCTGGTGCTCAGTTCTGATTTCGAAGGCTTTGGCCGGGTCATTGTAGAAGCCCTGGCCGTGGGCACGCCGGTGGTCAGTACCCTGTGCCCCTCAGGGCCAGATGAGATCCTGACCGGTGAACACAGCCAGTGGCTGGTGCCCAGAAACGACCCGGAGGCGCTGGCGGCAAAGATCACCCAGGCCCTGAGGTCTCCCCCCTCAGTGGACCCCTCAATGGTTGACTCCTTTGACATTGAGCAGGTAGTGGACCGCTATCTGACACTGCCACCCAGAACAGAGCACTGACACGGCCATGGCACAGACACCACCATGCCTACTGTTTATCCCCGTCAGCGGCCCTGCCGGTGCCGGGGAATTCTACCGTTGCCAGAATCTTGCGGCAGCGGTTCTCAGCACTGCGCGGCAGCGGGGCCTGCCGGCCCCGGCGATGCACCTGTGTGTCAGCCGTGAAGCACAGGTTACGCAACTGGCCCCGTTTCACTACCACAGCCTGAGCGCTTCCCCCACCCGCTGCAGCGGCGAAATCATCGCTCTGCTTGAAACGCTGCAGCCTCAGGTGGTGGTCTTTGACAGTAGCGCCCGGGGCGATCAGATCAAGGCAGCCCGGCGACTGGGTGCACGGCTGGTGTACATCAGCTCAAGGCCGAACCGGCGCCGCAAAGGGTTCGCCTGGCACAAGCTTCGGCACCTGCACGAACACTGGGTATTAACCCCGCCACAGGCACATCAGCTGACCCCCTGGGAACGCTTTAAAACCCGCATCACAGAGACCGGGGTGCGCTTTTTTTCTGCCCTGATGCCCCCACCGGATGGGCAACGTCGTCAGCAGTTTCTGCAAAGCAGTGACATACCGGGCAGCGGCTATACCCTGTTTGTCTCTGGCGGTGGCGGCGGCACCATTAATGGAGAGGCCACGGCGGCGGTGTTTCAGCAAGCCGCCAGGGAATTCCACCAGCGCAGTGGCAGCCCCACACTGTTCATTGCCGGCCCCCTGGCCAGCATTGCCCTGGAGAACGGCACTGATCGCCTTGAATTGCCTTCAGTGCCCAGTGAAACCCTGTCTGATCTGATCAGTGGCGCTCAACTGGTGGTTACCGGTGGCGGCAGCATCGTGCAACAGTGCCTGACCCTGGGCACCCCCTGTGTGGCCATTCCGGCTGGGGGCAAAGATCAGCCGGCGCGGCTTGCGCTACTGCACCGGCAGGGGGTGATCGCCACCAGCCCACCGGGGTTACAGGCGTTGGTGACTACCGTGCTTGAAGTCAGTCAGGATGCTGCCCGGCGCCAGGAACTGGTTACACAGGCCAGTGAACAGGGATATCGCAACGGCCTGGAGGAAGCCTCAGGGGTCCTGCTGGAGCAGCTCGCCGGCAGAGGCTAGTGTCCCAGCCGTTTAAACAGGAGCCGGGCCTTGATCAGGCGGCGTTTTTCCACCGATTTCAGTGCCCGCCGCAGTAACCGCCAGTCATCCCAGAGGGGTTGATGGCTGAACAGGGAGCTGCCGGGGCTGCGCTCATGGTAATCCCGGCTGTAACGATTCAGGGCAGCCGGGTCCCGGTATCCATAGAGGGCTTCTGCGCTGTGCCACACATCAAATTCCCGCCCTACGCCGAGACCAATAACTTCATTATCAATAATGACCGGTCCTTCCCTGGTCAGCACCAGGTTCACCGGGGTCAGGTCCGGGTGAATCACATGTACCTTTTCAGGGTCCGGCAGACGCTGCCAGAGATTCTCCACGATGCCCTCTATTCTGGCAGAGGACAATACCCCTGCGGCCTCATGGCGCAAGCGCTCAGTCAGGGTTTCAATATGGATGTAGTCCGGTTTGATGCCCAGTGCCGGGGGCACCGGCACAGCATAGAGGGCGCACTGGGACTGCAGTAACAGCTCCCGCTGCTGTTGCTGGGGCAGCTCATTGCACAGCTGCCCTTCAATCCAGTGCACAATAATCACCGGCCCTTTGCGGGCCACAAAGGGCGGAACTGGCCCGCCGTGTTCTGCCACCAGGCGCAGTGCCTGCTCTGCCAACGCCGCCCGGCTATCACTGGCGCATTCGGCGACTTTATAAGCCCGGCCGTTCACAGCCACCCGCAAAGACATCAGTCCGTGATGGTTGAGGACTATTGCTTCACTGAGGGTCCCCGGCAAACACTCCGCCAGCAACTCCGTTACCTTGACGCCGTTACTGAAACAGGCATCTGGCGCCATAGTCACCGGCTGTTTACGGCTCTTTAACTTAAACAGCTTCACGCTGAATTCCTTCTCTTTCGGCAACAGTGCACCCCACTACAGACGCAGTAAACCCCCGTGAAAGGGCACTGCCCTGCAACCGCAAGTCTACCCCAGGGGCAGAAATCAGGATTCACTCAACGTGAGATTTTTACGGTAACTGCGACCCCCTAGCCATATGGCCAGTTTCTGCTCCATGGGGGTCAGGCGCCTGCGCCATGATTCATCCAGGCGGATCGCAGAAGAGGTGTCGTGGCGCTGCCGGTTACCGCCAATAATGTGCAGTTCACTGGCGCCGTAATGGGTGACCTGATCCGGCTCAAAGGGCAGGCCTGCGGCCTCCATAATCCTGGCAATCTGACCCATGGGGTCCCGGCACAGGGACTCGTAGGAGAGGTGCAGTACAGGGCGCCCCGCAGGCTGCATCCCCCGGACCCGCCGGCCCCGCAGGTTATAACTCCAGACCGAGGCAAAGAGATTGCCGTTTTTGCGTTTGGCGGAAGAGAACTGGGCCCGGGGGTCCTTGAACAAATGCACCGGAATCAGCTCGACCCCAGGCACTTTTTCCAGTTCCGCAAAATAACTGCGCCGGCGGGAGGTATCCACAATGGCTTGTGCCCCGGAGGCTTCCAGCACGGATTCAAAATAACGCTTTAGAGCATCGTGATTCAGGTTGTTCTGATTGTCGTAGCCAAACTGTAAATCAGACAACGACAGATCACGGGTCTTAAGGCGCTCTTCCACTGCCGACCAGAGCTGACACTCAGTGGGTGCCGTTGCGCCACAGGCACAGGTTTTTCTGCCTTTAACAAACAAAGGGATATTTTTGGTCCCGCCCGTGGCAATCACCTGAGAATGCGCCCCGAGCAGACGCCCTAACAACGTAGTACCACTATGGCCCAGGCCCAGCAGGTAAATAATTTTAATCGCCATACAACACCAATAATTTATCGCAACAATAATGGGCCAGAAAAACTCAGGATCGTAGCAGTTTCACGCCGTAAGTCACCAGGCGCGGGTTAAACAGCCGCAGACGTTTGGCCTCATGGTACTTTTTCCAGGCTTGCGGCTTGTCCCCGGCCTTAGCCAGTACTTCAGCGTGCTTAAGCAGGTAGATCGCATGAATGGCGGGGCGGCGCTGCAACTCAGGCAGGATCTTCTGGTAGACCCCTTCAAAGCCCTTAACAAAGTTTTCCGGGTTACCGGTCAGTCGCTGGCCGGCATCTGAGCGCTTGTTGGAGAGCGGTTCCGGCAGTGAAACAAACTGGTAGTGCCGGGAGATGCGCAGGTACAGATCGTAATCTTCCCGGGCTGGCAGAGTGGTGTCAAACACCCCTACCCGGGCAAACACTTCGCGGCGGCAAAGCATGGTAGAGAGCTTTGGCGCCCGCCCGCCGGTCTTGCTCAGCAGCCGCTCCAGAATCCAGCCCTGCATTTTTGGCCGGGCCTGGCGCACAGACCCGTCTGCCTTGTAATCGAAAAAACCGCAGTCTACGACACCAACCTCTGCCGGGGCCTGATCCAGTAAAGTGACTTGTTTGGCCAGTTTCTCCGGAAGCCAGTCTTCATCATCATCCAGAAATGCCACATAGCCGCCACGAGCTTCAGCAATGCCCGCATTACGAGCTCCCGACCCACCATGCTCACCCTGGTTAATGATGTAGCGAAGTCGCTGGTCACTGAATCGCGCCTGCAATACCTTACTGGTGGCGAGCTGCTGGGGGTGACCATCCACATTGTCATCAACAATCAACAGTTCAAAGTCAGTGAACGTCTGAGCCAGCACACTTTCCACAGCCCGCTCCAGCAACTGGGCGCGGCGATAGGTTGGCATAACCACACTCACCTGAGGTGCTGTCCCCTGCTGGCTCAATGCCAAACTCCCATCTGTTATTGAAAAGCCGCTATAGTAACGCGAAACAAGTCACAAAAAAATGCAGAACACTGGGCATTCATCAGAGAGTGAACCCCAGGCTGATTCGTGCGAAAATCCTCAGCCTTCAATCTTTCACTTCAGTTTACCTTCAGGAGTCAGTGTGCAGCGCTTCCAGGAACAGGGCTTTGATATCGTCACTCGCTCCGACACGGCAACGGCCAGCAAGTTGCTCACGGCCCTGCGCCAGGGTGATTATCAGGTGGAAAAGGTCTTCAAGGACGAGCCCCGCACCTACATTGCCCGCATACGCCTGGGAGATGAGCTGTACATGTACAAGATTCCCCGTGGCCGCTATAACCGCCGCTGGGAGCGTTTCCTGACCCTATTCCGGAATGGCGAAGCCATTCGTCATTTTCTCAGCATGGACACCTTGCTGGGGCTGAACTTCAAGGCCCCGGAACCGGTGATGGCGGCTGAGCAGCGACAAAGTGGCATGGCCGTGGATGGGTTACTGCTTTACCGTTATGCCCCGGGGGTTGAGGCCAATCAACAGCATGCCGCACTGGTCACACCGGAATTGCTCCGGCTGCATCGCCTTGGTTACATGCGCCGCGACGCCCATGCCAAGAACTACCTGATTAACGGGGAAGATGTGGTGTTTATTGATTTTCGCCTGAAGAAACCCCGTCTGCTGAAAACCTTACGGCTGCAGATTGAGCTGTCCAAATACCTGCGCACCATGCCAGACGGCTGGCAGTACCTGCCGGAGCCCCTGCGCCACTCCCTGATGCTGCGTTTCAGTGCCTGGCTTAGTCGCCAGTTACGGGACACCCGCTATCTGCGGCGACGCCTTAAGGCCAGTATCAAGAAGCTCAGTAATAAGCCCTGACAGCCAGGGGGTGCTGGAGCACCAAGCGCTGCCATAAACACCAGCCCGATAACTGAGTGTCCATCAAGCCCTTCCCTGCAAGGCCTTGGAGACGGTCTCTTTGCGCTTGCAGCCAAACAGCATGACATCATCCTGGCGCACGCCAAAAGCCTTGCTGCGGCCGGTGATAAAGTGAGAATAGACCCAGCGGCGGTTGGCGGCCATGAAAAACCAGAATAACGGCCCCCAGGCCATGAGCCGGGGGGAGACCATCCAGCGGGCATCGTAGCGGATTTTGGCCTTTTTCTCCGGGTCTGCCCGGAGGTTATTCCCGCGGATAATATGGCTCTGGCTGTTCTGCACATCGAGCATGGCAGGGGTGTAATCGATACCGGCAAAGTCACAGACTTTCTGCAACATGATTTCCGGGTACAGGGCCAGCTCTTCATAGCCCAGAGTCAGTGTGGCCATATTGTGACGCTTGAGAAAACGCTCAGTACGCTGGTTGCCCCGCTTCCAGCGCATCATCAGGGACAGTACACCCTTGCCTTCCTGGGATCGGCGTGAATTCACCCAGCTACGGATGTCCCGTACCAGAAAAATCACCCGCACATCATAATGCTCATGCAGGTAGGCCATGAAGGGGCGAACGGTTTTCGAGGAATCCAGCAGGATTTTGTTGTCACCATACTGCTGCTGGAAATGCCGGATAAAGGCATCGTATTTCTGCTCTACGGTGTCAGCCTGGTGGTCTTTCAGCCAGGACAGGGAGTCGGACCAGAAGCTGCAGTCTACCGGCCGGGCTCCACAGGAGCAGCTGCCCTGCTCATAGCGGCGGGGGTATTCAGCAAGCGGCGTGCGCAGCACCTTGGACACTTCGCCACCACCACGCACCTGAGGATGCCCCCCCAGCACCAGATCAAGCATGGTGGAGCCGCTATGGCCAATACCGGCGATTAACAGAATTTTCTGGCGCATGAAGGAAACCCTGACTGAACCGGCAATGACTCATAACCTTAATGCTATCCACGGACTGAGACAGTTCGATGAACAACACAGCGGTCTAATGAGAGGTCATGCTAAAGTCAGTGGCTTCCAGAAAAGATCAATTCAATATCAAATTCATATCAAACAGTGATGCTGGGCTAATTGCCGCCCCTGTAGCCGGCCTGCAACTGAGCCCATAGTGCCCGGGTGGGCTCATGATTCGGGCCCACCAGCTTGAGCACAGAGCGCTTCAGTCGCTCCATGTTGCCCACTTGCCAGTTTTTCCTGTCACCCCTGCGCAGCTTCCCCTTATCAAAATCAATCAGGTACAGCCCCTGGGAGGTCACCAGAATGTTGTGGCAGTTCAGGTCCGCATGATCCACACCCGCTGCATGGAAACGGCGCACCAGCTCTCCTACCCGGTACCAGAGTTCGGGATTATCTTCCCCCAGATACTCCGCAAAGGGCTTGGCACCGGCAATGGTGCGCACCACAATCGCCGCCTGATAGGTCAGCCGGCCCGGCCGCTCCAGCAGCGCAGCAATGGGCTCCGGCACCGGTAGCCCCTGGGCCAGCAGATGGTTCAGCAGGCGGAATTCCGCAAACGAGCGCACCTTGTCCCCCCCCAGATAACCGTAAGTGCGCTGGCTGACCTTGGCGGCGAGTCCACCACGGCTGTAGTGACGCAGTACCCACTGGTGAGTATCATGGGCTATAAACCAGGCACTTCCCCGGCCACCACTGGACACCGGGCGCGCTGCAGTGCCCCACCATTGCGGGCTGAACCAGTCTGGCGTCGCCTCACTGGCCAGTTCAGGGCGAACCAGCATGCTGCCCTGGGGCAGCGTCAGACGGCGCTCTGCGGAGTCAGGTGTTGTGGTGTTGTGGGAGGGGCTGGACATTATTTTGGGAGCAACCTGAAACCATGAAGTCGGTATGTATCCTGCGACTCTCCGCCATTGGCGATATTACCCACGTGATTCCCGTGGTACTGAGTCTGCAGGCGCAACAGCCAGCGGTGCGCATTACCTGGATTATCGGCAAGCTGGAAGCCAGGCTGATCGGTGATCTGCCCGGCGTTGAATTCATTATCTTTGATAAAAAGGCCGGGCTCAATGGCTACCGGCAGTTGTGGCAACAACTGCGGGGGCGGCGTTTTGATGTATTGCTGCATATGCAGGTGGCGTTGCGGGCCAACCTGGCGGCAGCCCTGGTGCGGGCAAAAGTGCGGGTGGGTTACGACCGGGCCCGCAGCAAAGACCTGCACAGCCTGTTTATCAACCGCCGAATTGCGCCTCAGCCACAGCAACATGTGCGGGACTGCCTCGCCAGCTTTCTGGTACCACTGGGTCTGGAGCCGGCTCAGCCCCAGTGGCAGATTCCAGTGGCAGAGGCAGACCATGACCTGGCGCGCCAGCACCTGGACGCCCACCGCCTGAATATCGTATTCAGCCCCTGTGCCAGCCACCCCCTGCGTAACTGGCTGCCCGCCCGCTATGGGGCCCTGGCGGATTATGCCATCAGTGAATACAACGCCCGGGTAGTGTTTGTGGGCAGCCCGGCCCCTGCAGAGAAGGCCTTTGTGGCGGACATTGAGTCCCATATGAAGCAGCAGGCACTGAATCTGGTGGGCCAGGATACCCTCAAGCAGCTCACCTGCCTGCTGGCGGCTGCGGACCTGGTGGTGGCACCGGACACCGGCCCCGCCCATATGGCCAGCGCCATGGGCACTGAGGTGCTGGGGCTTTATGCCGGCAGCAACCCCTACCGTTCAGGGCCTTACCTGTCATTGCAGTGGTGCGTTAATCGCTACCCGGAGGCCCTGAAGCGCTTTACCGGCAAGACCCTGGATCATGCCCGGTGGGGGGCCAAGGCAGAGTTTCCGGGGGCTATGGCGCTGATTACTGTGGAGGATGCCACTGCTATGCTGGACCGCTGGGTGGACAGCCGTCATGACACTGAGCTCTGATTGTTAAAATCCAGGTTGAGCCAGGTGGGTGAAACAGGGGTTACCTGAGGCGGTTGGAGAGGCTGGTAACTGATCGCGGCTATAGCCGCTCCAACAGGTTTATGCTTTCACAGGGGTGGAGGACTTCCACAGGGGCGGAGGGCTCCCACAGGACTGGAGGGGAACTGTGGGAGCGGCCATGGCCGCGATTGAGTTCAGCACCCAATGTTGCGGTGCCAGGAAGGGCCGGTTATCGGGCGGTGTAATCCCGGTAGGACTTTTCTTCCACAAACTGTGACCCCAGGGCCAGGTTGATCTGCTTTTTCACCGCACCACGCTTGTCATTGGTCACATAGACCGCACGGGCCAGCTCAATAAAGCGGGGGCCGAAATCCTGAGCGGCTTCCTGCTCCCGGATATCGTCCTCGATCTGCCACAACTCTTCGTTAATGGCTTTCAGCTGCAGGCGCTCTTTGGCCACGGTCTGGGCATCTGTCACGGTCTGATCCCACACCTGGGTGAGGGCTTCCAGCTCCCGGCGGATATTCACCAGTTTTTCCGGGTCGCTGATGCGCTCAGCCTTGATTTCAAGAATGGTGATTTTGTCCAGCACCTCACCGAAGGAGACGGGGACGGTCATTACATCAGCCATGGTTCACAGGTTTCCTGTCTGAATTAAGTGGTTGTTTGGGTTCAGTAGTCCGCAGGGACTACCCGCAGCACTTCACCCCGACGGCTGTCCGTCAGCAGATAGAGAGCGCCATCCGGGCCGGTGCGCACATCCCGGATACGCTTGCCCAGCTCCTGGAACAGGGCTTCCTCCCCGGTAACCTGACCGTCTTCGAGCATTACCCGCTGTACCTTGCGAGCCGCCAGGGCGCCGGAGAACAGATCTCCCTGCCAGTGCGGGAACAGGTCGCCATCATACAAGGTCATGCCGGAGGGTGCGATAGACGGGGTCCAGTCCACCAGGGGCTGCTCCATGCCGGGCTTTTCCGTCAAGGGAGAGATCTGGGCGCCGGTGTAATCCACGCCGTAGGTAATCACCGGCCAGCCGTAATTTTTCCCGGCCTCAATGAGGTTGATCTTGTCGCCGCCTTTGGGGCCATGTTCATTGCTGTAGACCCGGCCGCTTTGGGCATCATAGACCAGGCCCTGGGCGTTGCGGTGACCAATGGAGTACAGCTCCGGGCGAGCGTCACGGTCATCCCGGAAGGGGTTATCCGCCGGGGCATTACCGTCCCGGTCCAGACGCACAGTGCTGCCGATATGGTTGCCCTTGTTCTGGGCCTCTTCCCGGTAATTGAAACCATCGCCGATGGTCAGCAGCAGGGTATGGTCCGGCAGGAAAGCAATGCGACCGCCGTAATGGGCGCTGCCGGCCTTGGCGGGCTGGGCCCGGAAAATCTCCTCCAGCTCAGTGAGTCCGCCGTCCCCCAGTACCCCCCGTGCCAGGCAGGTATGGTTGGCCCGGCGGGTACCGCAGGCATAGCTTAAAAACAGCCGTTGATTACTGGCAAACTCCGGGTCCAGCACCACGTCTTTGAGGCCCGCCTGGCTGTCCACATGGATATCATCGGGCAAGCCGGAAAGGGGCGCCTTCTGCAACTCACCCTCGGGACTGATGCGGCGTAACTGACCGCTGCGTTCCGTGACCAGCATGCCGCCGTCCGGCAGAAAAGCCAGGGACCAGGGGTGATCAAGCCCCTCTGCCACGGTTTCAATACGGGTCTCATGGGCCTGTAACAGGGTCAGAGGCAGGCAGAGACTGACGATCAGGGCGCTGTGGCGCCAGAAGTGACGGTTCATGAGGCATTCCTGTGTTGGCTGAGACGGGTGGCGCTGGTCATGGCGGCAAACAGCCAGCCACCGGCGGCGGCAGCGGCCAGCATAAAGGCCATGCCCGGCAGACTCCGGGTAGCGGCGATCAGGGTGGGCATGGGCACCAGGTGGTCAATCACCTGTAACGCCACGAACAGACCCAGTGCGGTTCCCCCCATGTACAGACCCTGGCGGGCGCTGCCAATCAGACGAACGGCCAGGGCCGCTGCGGGAATCGCCAGCAAAAAGGTGGCAAGAATAATAATGAAGTAAACCGGGCTGAAGGCCCCCAGGTCCTGCACCGTTACCCATAGCCAGTCAGCTATGGAAAGCTCAGCACCCAGCCCCTGAATGGCCGCGAGATTGAACTGGCTCTGAATCACGGTGCCCGCCAGGGTGGTGAGGATGACAGCCGCCATAAACCCCAGTATCGCCGGGTGCACGCCCCCTTGTTGAGAGAAAACCACTGATCGGCCAGCAGGCGTTGTTGGGGGCATAACAATTATTCCTTGTTTGCGGGTTTGTCCTCCAGGGACAGATGGGAAATATCCGGGGTTGCCACCGGAATGGATTCCTGGGGTTCCACCAAATCGGCACCCGGTGGCGCCAGGCTCCAGTCATCCAGGTGTTCAAACAGGGGCGGCTCCACGGTTTCAGACTCTCCTAAGCGCTCCCCGGGGGCCCCCAGGGTAAAGTCAGTGCCAGACAGTATGTCGTCTACTTTATCCCCTGCCAATGGCAGGCGGCCGCTGGCGCTGGTTTTCCGGGGGGTGCCACTCTGTGGCTTCGGCTTTTCAGGTGCAACCGGCGGTGCCGGCACCGCTTCAGATGTGTGCTCAGGTGCCTGCGCCTCTTCCCTGACCTCATCAGCACTGGCACTGGCATCCTCTGCCATGGGCTCGATACGGCAGATAATACCGTTCTTTCGCAGCACCCCCTGGTATTTTTCCGCCGTGGCACTGTCCAGGCGGTTACGGATAACCACCCGTCCGCCGGCAAACATTTTCTCCACCTGGGCCTCAGACGCCTTGAACAAGGCTTTCGCCTGGCGTTTTGCCGTGGCCTGATCCACGCCCGGGACGCATTCGCCCTTGAATACAAGTTGATACATAAGTCCCTCACTGGTGACAGCCAAGTGCTTTCAGCATAGCCTATACCGTCAATCTCCCGTAAGGACTGGTCATGAAAAAACCCACGGTGATTTTTTCCCACGGGCTGGAAAGCGGCCCCTGGGGCAACAAGATACAGACCCTGGCAGACACCGCCACCCGGGCGGGCTTCGCAGTAGACAGCATTGATTACAGCGACCTGCGGGACCCGGTAGCCCGCACCCGGCGTCTGGTGGAACTCAAACCCGAAGGTGCACCACTGATTCTGGCAGGCTCCAGCATGGGGGCCTATGTGGCGGCAGAGGCCTCTCACAGCCTGTCAGTGGACGGCCTGTTTCTGCTGGCCCCCGCTTTCGACATTCCCGGTTTCCCCTCCGTGCGTCTGCCACTGGCCCCGTCACAGGTCACCATGGTGCATGGCTGGCAAGACGATGTGGTAGCGGTGAAACCGGTGATCAGTGCCGCCCAGCAGTGCCGGGCAGAACTCCATCTGGTGGACGACGGGCACCGGCTGCAGGAACGGCTGGCTCAGGTGAACTACTGGTTTGCGGAATTTTTACGGCGCTGGTAGGGCAAATGCCCGGTGTGACAGGGCCAGAATGCAAAGTGTCGCAAAATGATACAAAACTGCGACCCGTTACACGGCTGAAAAATGAAAAGGCGTCATACTGTGCCCCTTGGCTGCATTTCGCCTGTAAACCCGGCCCCTATCGGGTATTGTTTCCACTCATGGAAAGCCACTGGCAACCACGGCAACGGAGCGCTGCATGAAGTTTCGCCTCTCCCCACACCTTCTTACCCCAGCTCTGGTGCTGGCGCTTTCAATGGCCCCTCTGGGCAGCGCGGTTGCAGCAGAGGATCTGGATCAACGCCTGCAGCAACAGCTGTCACCGGTGCAGGCAGGGTTTGTCGGCCATGAAGCGGTGACTGTGTCTGAACGCTCTCTGCAGGAAAAATACCTGATTCTGGATTTCCGCCTGGGGGGGGATCTGCACCACAACGACCGGGACCGGGTGCAGTCCAGTGTGCATGTTATCTGTACCACCATTCTCAGCAACCGGGAACTGCTCAGTGACCTGTCCCGGGACGGCTACAGCCGGGTAGCCGTGGCTTTTGATGAGCGCTCCCAGTACGACTGCCTCTGATCAGGCATGCTTTGATGATAGATAGTGCTCCCATGCCAGCACCTGCCCCAACAACTCCCCCACCCGGTCCAGTTCAAACGCCTCTACCGCCTGCAGCAGTTGCTGCCCGAGGCTCTCTAGTTCGGTAATGCCATGGGCATGCCCCAGTTCCCCCAACTCCTGGGCAAACTCCGTCAGAGCAACCGGGTCGCCACTGTCCCGGAGGATTCGGGCACGGGGTAACAGGGTTTTCTGCACCAGGTTGATCACGGTCTGCTGCTGGGTGGCGCTCAGGTGGGGCCACTGCACCCCATGAGGGACCCCGGCGGGGTGAAGCTGACTGTCATGGGGCAGAAAGCGGGCCAGTTCCGCCAGCAACTCCTGGCGACCGACGGGTTTGCGCAGGTACCCCTTAAAGCCCGCCCGGTGAATACGAGCCGCCTCTGGCTCCATCACTGAGGCCGTCAGGGCCACCGCCGGCACCTGACGCAACAGTGGGTCCTCCTGCATGGCTGCCAGGGCTGCATAACCGTCCATCACTGGCATGCGAATATCCATCAGCACCAGGTCCGGCAGGGCCTGGCGGGCCTGGTTCAGGGCACTACGGCCATGGTCCGCCTCATCCACCGTGAGCCCCTCCGGTTCCAGCATGTCCCGAACCAATTGGCGATTGGCGGCGTTATCATCCACTACCAATACCCGGCTACCGTGAAAATGCAGCGGTACCGGCTCGGTTTCCCCCACACGCCCGGGAGCTTCACCGGCCCGCTTTACCCCCCGCAGATGCAACACAAACTCCGCACCCTGGCCTTCAACGCTGTGCACTGCAAGTTCCCCCTGCATCATCTCCACCAGCTTGCGGCTGATGGCAAGCCCCAGCCCGGTGCCGCCGTATTCCCGGTTGCTCTGTCCCTGCTGCTGTTCAAAGGACTCAAAAATGCGCTGCTGCTGATCCGGGGGTATACCAATGCCGGTGTCTTTTACGCTGATCATCAGATCCACACAATTCGGTGGGCCCCCTTGAGTGGGCTGACTGCTGGCACTGACCACCACTTGCCCTTGGGCGGTAAACTTAAGGGCGTTGCCTACCAGATTAAACAGTACCTGGCGCAGCCGGCTCTCATCCAGCAACAGGGATTTGGGTAAACCGGAGGGCACCACAAAACTCAGACTCAGGCCTTTCTCCCGGGCACGCAGCGCAAAAATATGCTGCACATCCTCCAGCAACCGGGCGGGGTTCACGGCGGCATATTCCAGTTGCATTTTGCCCGCCTCAACCCGGGACAGATCGAGAATATCGTTTATCAGTGTCAATAGGCTGCGGCTGCCCGCCTTGATGGAGGCCAGGTAACCCCGCTGGCGGGGGTCCGTCAGTGACCGTTCCAGCAATTCGCTGTAACCCAGCACCGCATTCATGGGGGTGCGGATTTCATGGGACATGTTGGCCAGAAATTCACTCTTGGCACGGTTGGCGCTTTCTGCCTCACGGGCCAGGCCCTCGGCGAATTGCTTGGCCTGCAGCAGGGCCTCCTCACTCTGGCGCAGGGCCTGTTCGGAGCGCATGCGCTCATCCACCTCCAGTGACAGTTTACGGTTCCAGTAGAGGAAAATCGCCACCACAAACAGCGCCAGCAACACCACCCGCTGCACCATGGTGTAGTCCACCGAGGGGTCGATATCCATATTGATCCAGCGGTTATAGATGGCGTCCTGTTCGTTACGGTCAATGCCTGCCAGGGCCTTGTTGAGGATGGCTACCAACTCTGTCCGGTCCGGGTTAAGACCCAGGCGCAGGTCAAACTGGTAGGGCGTAATACTGGAAATGCGCAGGTTTCTCAGTTCCATTTGCCGCAGCAGATAGCTGACGCCGGGAATATGGGTCACCATCACATCCAGCTCCCCTTCAGACAGGGCTCGCAAACCGGCGCTGTCGTTGTCCACTGTCACCAGGTTCAGGTTGGGGTGATTCAGGGTGAGGTATTCCTGGCTGGCCATATCCCGGGCTACCCCCACCCGCTCCCGGCGCAGTTCATTCAGGTCCCCAACAAAACGGTGGTCATCGCGAATGACCAGTGCCATGGGCAGGCTGAGGTAATTACGGGTAAACAGAAAACGGTCCTGGCGCCGGGGGGTGCGGGGCATGGCAGCTACCAGGTCCAGTTCGCCACTGGCGAGCATATCGTCCGCATCACTCCAGTCATCCAGGGGCACACGCTCAAAACGGTAGCCCAGCTGAGCCTCAATCAGGCTGAGCAGGTCCGGCACCAGACCGGCAGGGGTGCCATTTTCCATAAACTCCAGGGGCGCCCACTCACTGCGCACCCCAACCCGCAGCCCCGGATGACGGATCAGCCAACTGCGTTCTTCAAAGCTCAGTGAACGGTCTACCACCTCGTCTTCATCCCCCGGGGCTTCCACCCCGACCCAGGCACCGCGGATATTACGGTGCTCAGTGCTGGTGATGGCGGAGATCGCCGCATCCAGCAGCCCCCGTATCACGCCCCGGTCATAAGGCACCGCGTAAGACAATGACAAGGGGCGCTCATCCAGCTCTGCGGCCTGATGCACGGCGCTAACCGGAAAGTCCTGCAGGTATTGCCGGCCCACGGGCACCGGGGCCAGAAAGGCATCCGCCTCTTCCGTCACCAGCCGGGTCATGGCCTCTTCCAGGGAGCGGGCAGCCACAGGGGTAAATGAGGGTACCGGGTCCAGCAGTTCATAAGGGTGATGGTCACCGTCCAGCAGCACAATGCGCTTGCCGTCCAGGGTCGACAGGTCACCGATGCCGGCATTGTCACGGCGGGCAAACACGCCGTAGGTCAGGCGCATATAAGGGCGGGTAAAGCGGTACTGGCGGCTGGACCAGGTCTGGGGGCTCATCATGGACAGGGCATGGAGCTCACCCCGGGCCATTTTCTCTTCCAGGGCCATGGGGGTGCCTGGCACCATGGTCACCGGAATACCCAGTTTACGCTCCAGCAGCCGGGCATAGCCGGATTCAGTGCCCAGCACCCGGCCAAAGTTATTTTCGTAGGCCAACGGGGAGCGACCCACGGGAATGCCCAGTAACAGGGTGTCATTTTCCGCCAGCCACTCCTTGTGGGCGTCGGTCAGGGCCGGGCGACTCTCCAGATCCATAAACGGAACCGACTGGGCCGCCACAGTGCCGGAGAGACACAGAACCAGAAGCGCCAGGGTGACGTAAAGCAAAAGTGGGAGACGAAGAGATTGCCATAGCGAGTGCCATGGGAAACACCATAAAACAGTTATCGTCAAATGATGAACCCGGCTGCTAACATTCACTGTCATGCATTCCTGAAGGAGTCGTTACCATGGACCGTTCCCAACACACCCTGAATACCCTTTTTGCACAGCTCGGCCTGCCATCAGACGACGCCGATGTAGAGGCATTTATTGCCCGCCATCGCCCCCTGGCCGCAGAAATCCGGCTGCAGGATGCCACCCTGTGGAACGCTTCACAGTCCCATTTTCTCGCTGAAGGCCTGGAAGATGACTCTGACTGGGCGGAGGTGATTGACACCCTGGACGCCCGCCTGCGCCAGTAACCGGCCATCAACCGGATTCAGTACCGGGGCTGCCCTGGTCTTGAGTCGCCAGCACTACCCGGTCACGACCTTCGGCCTTGGCCCGGTAAAGAGCCCGGTCAGCAATATCAAACAACTCTGACAGGTTCGCCACCGGCTGAAAAGCCAATAAACCGGCAGACACCGTCAGCCTCACCTGCTGCTGGCGGAAGTGAAACGGTAATCGGGCTACGCGCTCACGGACCTTGTTCATCACCAGCAGGGCATCTTCAGGGCCGGTTTCCGGCAGCAGCACCACAAACTCCTCGCCCCCGAAACGGGCAACAAAGTCAGGCCCCCGCAGATTATCCCGCAAGCACCGGGCTACCAGTTGCAAAACCCGGTCTCCGGCCAGGTGGCCATAATTGTCATTCACTGATTTGAAGTGGTCGATGTCCACCACTGCCAGGCAAACGTCATGGTGGTAACGCTGCCAGCGGTCAAATTCCTGCTGCAGGCGCTCCTCCAGAGCATCCCGGTTGGGCAGCTGGGTCAGCAGGTCGGTACTGGCACGGGTGCGTTGCCGGGCCAGCTCTTCCTGCATAGAAAGCGATTCCGACTCCATTTCCTTGAGTCGTGCCTGAAGCTGGGCGACCTCTGCCTGCAGCTGGTCTTCCCGCTGAGATTCCGCTTCCCGGTAGGTCACCAGGGTACTGTTAAGGCGCGTCAGGTGTTCCCGGGTCGCTTGCTGTAACTGGGCCAGCTCCGTAGCGGCCGCCACGTTCTCATCCAGGGCATCGATTTCAGTGTGGAACTGCTGATCGAAACGGGTTGCCAGGGTGCGGCGACTCTCCAGGCCCAGGGCGTCCCCCTTGAACTGGGACTGCAGTCGCCCGAGACTCTGGTCCAGGGTGGTAAGAAAACCGGCAAATTGACGCTGACTATGCCCCATGGCCACCGCAATCAGGTGACCCATCTCATCCAGCAGCTGGCGCACTTCCGGCCAGGCAATGCTGCTTTGTGCCCTTTTCTGCATCTCTGCCATGCGCTGGCGGGCCCCGTCGGATATGCCGGGCTGTTGCAATAACTGTTGCAGCAGTTGCCCCAGGCGATGAGCCAGGGCCCGCACGATCCCGCTTTCTCCAGTCGCTTCACCGGTCCCCTGCCCCCTCTGGTGGAAGGGGCTGGCCACCGCAGCCAGATCCAGCCCATCATCCGGCCCGGAAAGAATTCCAGGGTCAGCACCCGGGGCATCCGGATCAACCCTGTGGTCCCGGGGGGAGACCGGCTCAGGGGCCCGGGGCGACTCGCGGCCCAGCAGCCGGTTGAGCAGGGAGACTTTGCTTCCGGACACCGGCGCCCCCGTGTCCAGGGCCAGCACCTGTTCCTGCAGGTCCGCCAGTTCCTCCAGCAACCGCGGCCATTCGCTGACCTGAGCCAGACGCCCCTTAAGGGCCTGATCAAACTGATTCAGGGCGCCCCGTTCGGGCTTTGCGGCCCGCGGGTGTAAGCTGGCACTCAGGCGCTGAATGACCTGCTGCAGGTCTTGCAGTAATTGCCGCCGCCCCTCATCGAATCCGTTCACTTGCTCATCGAGCTGTTCCTGTAACTGTAATAGCAGTGACGTATCCGGCACCTCTTGCCTGGCCAGGCTACGGAGCTGCTCCAGCAACCGGTCCAACGCCGGGTCCTGACCTTCCGCCAGCAAGCTGACCCGCACCAGCAGCCGCTGCAGACTGTAACGCTCACCTTGCCAGGCGCCGAGCTGACGCTCGTTCTCGTCCAGTTGCTGCAGGTATTTCTGTTTCCAGTCCGCACTCGTCACTGGGGTTTTCCTTTTTCTGCCTGCCCCTCAACAGGGCCCCGGCGTCGCCGCTGTGCCCGGGGGTGGGCCTGATCGTAGACTTTGGCCAGATGCTGAAAATCCAGGTGGGTATACACCTGGGTGGTGGTGATATCCGCATGCCCCAGCAGTTCCTGCACCGCCCGCAGGTCGCCACTGGACTCCAGCATATGGCTGGCAAAAGAATGGCGCATCAGGTGCGGGTGCAGCCCCTGCTCAGCCCCATGGTGCAAACCCCAGCGGCGCAGGCGCTGCTGCACCGTACGGCTATGAATACGCTGACCCCGCTGGCTGACAAATACCGCCGTTTCACTGGCCGGCACCAGTTGTCCCCGTACCGCCAGCCATTGCTCCAGGGCAGTGATCGCGGCCCGCCCTACCGGCAGCAGGCGTTCTTTGTTGCCTTTACCCAGCACCAGCACCTCACGGGCACTCAGATGTAACGATGGCAGATCCAGGGACACCAGCTCCGCCAGTCGCAGGCCAGAGGAATACATCAGCTCCAGCATGGCCAGATCACGGATCTCAAGCACATCTTCCGGTTGCTGGTTGAGGGTTCGGCTAAGGCTGTCCACGTCCATCACCTTGGGCAACCCCTGACGGCCCCGGGGCGGACGGATATCCAGTGCCGGGTTATCTACCAGCACCCCTTCACGGATCAGGTAACCGAGCAAACGGCGGATAGCGGAGAGATGCCGGGCAATGCTGCGCCCCTGCAGGCCAGCCTGGGCGAGGCTGGCCACGTAATAACGCAAACGGTGGTGGTTCAGCTGTTGCCAGTGGGAGTGGTGTTCCAGGGTCAGCCAGTGGGCCAGACGTAGCAGGTCACGGCGATAACCGGACACCGTGTGGGGAGATTGACGCTTTTCCGTGCGCAGGTAGTTCAGAAAGTCGTCTACCGCCGCTGTCAGCAGCGGATTGCTTACCACAGGCGCCTGGCCGGCGGCGGCTTCAGGCGTCGTTTTCACAAGCCCTGGTATCTACCACACCACTGTCATCCCCCTGGGTCAGCAGAGGGGGCAGCAGACGACTTAAGGTGTCACTGATATAGGACAGAAAGAGACTCCCCATGCTGCTGTCGAAGTAATCTTCCTGGTCGCTGCTAATGGCCAGCAGCCCGAGGCAATAGCGCTTGCGCAGGGGAATAATGGCGGCAGAAGCCACCCGTTCGGGGTTCTGGAACAGGGCATCCCGGTAACGGTCAGGAATGCGTCCGAACAGGGGGCGCTCCCGTTCCAGTAAATCATCAAAGGTGGCCTTTGCCTGCTCCGGCGACAGATACCGCAGCGTGCCCTGGGGGGAGGTGGCAGGACTGGGGGTAATCAGCAGCAGTGTGGCGCCATTAAGGCCGAAATCCTGCCGCACGCTTTCATCCAGCACCGCTGCCACTTCACTCAAAGACTCCGCATCCAGCAGTTGCATCAGCAGCCGTTTGCTTTTGGCAAACAGCCGGTCATTCTGCCGGGCAATACCAATCAGACCACTGAGCTCATGGCGCAGGGTGTCCCGTTGTTCCCGAAACAGGTGCACCTGGCGCTCCACCAGTGAGATGGCACGGCCACTGTCGTGGGGCAGGGTCAGACTCTGCAATAAATGCTCGTGATCAACGAAAAAATCCGGATGACGCTCCAGATAGGCGGCCACGTCCGCTTCCGTGGGGAAGGGCGACCCTTTTACGGCGGTCTGCTCTGTCATTCCATACCTCCAGACGGCGGCCGATAGTCCGGCCCAACCCGCTATTGTTTGTTATTCTGGCTGCTCTGCTGGCCCTGGCGGCGTCCGCGGCCACCCCGGGAGCCTTCACGGCGGCCACGGGGCCTGTTGCGCCGGGGCTCACCGGACAGGGGAATTTCCCCGTCGAACACCCGGGTTGCTGGTCCTTCCATCATAACAGCGCTCCCCTCACCCTGCCATGCGATGGTCAATTCACCACCGGGCAGGGCCACCACGACCCGCTCATCCAGCAGCCCCTGCAGGCGCCCGGCCACCACCGCCGCACAGGCACCAGTACCACAGGCCCGGGTTTCCCCCACGCCGCGCTCAAACACCCGCAGGCGTATGCGGTCGCGCTTCTGCACCTGCATAAAACCAATATTGGCCCGTGCGGGGAAGCGGGCATGGTGTTCCAGCACCGGCCCCAGGGTCAGTACCGGAGCCTGGTCTACATCGTCTACGCAGAGAACACCATGGGGGTTACCCATGGAGACTGCCGCCAGTTGATGGACCTCACCGGCGACCATTACATCATACTGAACCCCCTGAGCGTCAGCGGCAAAGGGAATGGCGGCAGGTGCCAACTCCGGCACCCCCATATTCACCCGCACATGACCATTGGCCAGCAGCTCCAGGGTCAGAATACCGGTGGCGGTTTCCACCCGGATCAGGTCTTTCTGGGTCAGACGCTGGTCCCGCACGAAGCGGGCAAAACAGCGGGCACCGTTACCGCACTGCTCTACTTCACCGCCGTCGGCATTAAAGATACGGTAGCGAAAATCCACATCCGGCCGCCCCGGTGGCTCCACCAGCAGCAACTGATCAAAACCAATACCGGTGTTGCGGTCCGCCAGGGCACGGATCTGCTTGGGCAGCAGACGCACCGCCTGGGCAATACCGTCGATAACCATAAAGTCATTGCCCAGACCGTGCATTTTGGTAAAACGCAGGCTCTGGCCGCTGCTACGGCGCTGATCTGAAGCCATGACGGTCACGTGGGCAAGGGCGCTTCAGGCCCCAGTTGGTCAGCAATGGTTTCCCGGCGGCGGGCCAGGTGAACCCGGTCACCGTCCACCATGATTTCCGGCGGCCGGTTGCGGCTGTTGTAATTGGAGCTCATGACAAAACCATAGGCCCCGGCGGAGCGCACCGCCAGCAGATCACCGGCGGCCAGTGACAGGGGCCGGTCTTTGCCCAGGAAGTCCCCGGTCTCACACACCGGGCCGACGATGTCGTAGTGCCGCTGGGGCTCCTGACTGCTTTGGTCCACCGGCACAATTTCCTGCCAGGCACTGTAAAGGGCCGGCCTTATCAGGTCGTTCATGGCCGCATCCACCACGGCGAAATTGCGATGGGGGGTGCATTTCAGCAGCTCTACCCGGGTCACCAGAATACCGGCATTGGCGGCAATGGAGCGCCCCGGCTCCAGCACCAGCTCCAGATCACGGCCCGCCAGGCGCTGGCGCAGTGAGGCCGCGTAATCCTGGGGGCTGGGGGGCTGTTCATCCTGATAAGGCACACCCAGACCACCGCCCATATCAATATGCTTGAGGGTGACCCCCGCTGCTGCCAGCTCATCCACCAGCGCCAGCACCCGGTCAAGGGCGTCCAGAAACGGTGCCTGGGTGGTCAGCTGGGAGCCGATATGACAATCCACCCCTACTACCGCCAGATTCGGCAGTTCTGCCGCCTCCCGGTAGACCCGGCCGGCAGATTCAATCTCGATCCCGAACTTGTTTTCCTTGAGGCCGGTGGAAATGTAGGGGTGGGTGCCCGCATCCACATCCGGGTTCACCCGCAGGGACACCGGGGCCACTTTGCCCAGGCTGACCGCCACCTCATTCAACAGGGCCATTTCAGCTTCGGATTCCATATTAAAACAACGCACCCCCACTTCCAGGGCCCGTACCATTTCATGGCGCTGCTTGCCGACACCGGAGAAGACCACCTTGGCCGGATCGCCCCCCGCCCGCAGCACCCGTTCCAGCTCACCTACCGAAACAATATCAAAGCCCGCCCCAAGACGGGCCAGGCAGCTAAGCACTGCCAGGTTACTGTTGGCCTTGACCGCATAGCACACCAGGTGGGGCAACCCCTGCAGGGCCTCGTCATAGGCCCGGTAGTGGCGTTCCAGGGTAGCCCTTGAATAAACATAACAAGGCGTACCATAGTCCCTGGCAATGTCTGCCACCGGCACCTCTTCTGCCCAAAGGTGCTGGTTGCGATAGCTAAAATGATCCATAGTCTGTCCTGTAACGGGGCATTCGGGCGGACACTGTGGGCCCGCTTACTGACACCCGGTAAATAGCACCATTAATCCGCCCGGCGGTCCGGTTCACTGTTCTGGTCGTCCGCGTCTTCAACCGGCACGGTAGCGGTGACGTCCACCGGGCCCTCCCGGTAAAGCGGGCCTTTCTGGCCACAGCCAGAAGTCCCCGCAAGCAGCAAGACCAGCAGTACGCTCAGCAATGGGGTAGTAATAACCCGGGGCATGGCAGCCTCTTCACTGTAAAAGGCGCCAGTATAACGCCCCGGTGGGGGGGCCCACCACCGCTGCCGGTGGCTAATCCGGCCAGATAAGGGTGAACGGGTGATTCATGGGGCCTGAGAACGCTATCATGGTGCCACAAAATCCGCAGGGACACGGCTTTGAACGAATTTCAACTCTGGCGAATCAGCAACATCCAGACCGACACCAACCGGGACAGTGACGGGCGCCTGCAGGTAGACAGCGACGGCACCATTCGCTGGGCCGATGCCGGTGCGGAAAAACTGTTTGGCTATGGGGTGCTGAAAATGCAGGGCCTGGCCCTGGAAGGCTTGCTGGCCAGCCGTGAAGAAAACCCCCTGATGCCCCCCTTGATTGACCAACTGACCCGGGGGGGCAGTTGCCGCCTGACCTTCCGCCACCATAAAGGCTACTTTTTTACTGCCCTGACCCGCTGCCCCAGCCCCAGTGACGAACCGGATACCCCCCAGGCCTATATTCTCTCACGGGGCGATATGCCCCTGGATGGCCGGGTCCTGCGGGCCGCAGAAGGCAGCGCCGGACTGGGTATCTGGGAGCTGGACGCCCTGGAGAACCGCATGTTCTGGTCAGACGGCCTGTTCCGGCTGATGGAGCTGGAACCGGATCAGCAGATCGAGCCGAAACATGCCCTGTTCTTTTTCCAGGAACACCAACAACAGGTGAATGATGCCCTGCGCCAGTGCCGGGACCAGGGCACCTCTTTCAGCATGGAGGTGCCGGTACTCACCGCCCGCCAGAACCGCCGCTGGATGCGGCTGGTGGGGCATTGCCTGAAAGACCAGGACCGAGTCCATGCCGTCACCGGCACCCTGGTGGATATTACTGACCTGCGGGAACAGCAGCAGCAGGCATCCCGCTGGCAACACTTTACCGAAGGTCTGCTGGCCGCCTCTGATGACCTGATGCTGATACTGGACACGGAACTCAAGGTGGTGGCCCTGAACCGGGCCTACCGGGAACAGTTTCACCGGGCCTTCCAGGTGATGCCGGAAGTGGGCAATCACCTCCCCAGCCTGCTGGCCCAGCACCCCCATGAACGACGCCTGTATCAACGGCTGTGGGAGCGGGCCATGGAACGGGACAGCTTCTGCGTGGAAATGCCCCTGGCCCACCAGGATGACCAACTGCCCCTCTACGAAATCCACTTCCAGCGCATTTTCAGCCCCGACGGAGAGCTATTGGGAGCCGCCCACGTGGGCCGCACCATGGCGTCCCGCGGGGTGGTGGGCAACAACCAGCACCACATGAACACCCACGACCCCATGACCGGGCTGCTTAACCGAAGAGAACTGCTGGAGCGGTTACGCCGGGCCATTACTGTCAACCAGAGTGCCGGCACTCCACAGGCCCTGGCCTATCTCGATCTGGATCACTTCGCTGTGCTTAACGAACAGGCCGGCCCCAGCGCCTGTGACCGTTACCTGCGGGAGCTGGGGGGACTGCTGCAGTCCCGGCTGCGCCAGCGGGACGCAGTGGCCCGGGTCGCCGGGGACAAGTTTGCCCTGGTACTGGATAACTGTGGACCTGAGCGGGCCCGTAACGTTTGCGACAATATTCGCGAGGCGGTTAAGGAGTTTGTGTTTGAGTGGCACGGGGAAATAATACGCACCACCGTCAGCGTGGGGCTGGTCCCCCTGTGCACGGACCCGGGGCAGGAAGCCGCTGCCTGCCTGGCCCTGGCTGCAGACCTGTGCCAAAGCGCCAAAACAGCAGGCCCTGACCGGCTGCATGTGCACCGTGATCACGACACCGCCAGGGCGGAAACCGAGGCCCGTGAACTGCTGGCGCAACTGGAATATGCCATTCGCCACGACGCCATTGAGCTGCAGTTCCAGACCATTCGCCCCATTACCAGCCCTACCTGGGGGGAACATATTGAGGTACTGACACGGTTATCCCTGCCCGGGAAAACCCCGGATGATGAGAGAGTACTCTGGGCGCCGGGTGATTTCCTGCCCATTGCCGAGCGCTTTGACCTGGCCTGCGAGCTGGACCGGCGTATTATCCGCAAGACCCTAAATTGGCTTAAAGATCAGCCCCAGCTGGAACCCCGGCTGAAACTGATCAGCTTTAACCTGTCACTGGCCAGTATGGAAGACAGCGGTTTTGTCCCGGCCCTGGCGGAGATGATTGGCGACACCGCCTTTGCCCCCCGCTGCTTCTGCTTTGAGATACGGGAAACCGACGCGGTGCGCTACCCGGAAAGTGTGGAGCGCTGCTGTGAGCTGCTGCACCAGATTGGCTGCCGGGTGGCCCTGGACAATGCCGGCAGTTCCGGCCAGAGCTACCACCTGATCGCCCGCATGCCGGTGGACTTTATCAAGTTTGACCGCCGCCTGATGCAACACCTCACCAGCGACCCGGTGCAACAGGTCATGGTGGATGCCCTGCACCGGGTGGCCGTAGTGTCCGGCATAGAGACCATCGCCCCCTTTATTGAAAGCGATGCCATTCTGCGGGCAGTGCGCCAGATCGGCGTCCATTTCGGCCAGGGTTACTGGCTGGCCAGCCCCCAGTCACTGGAGCAGCTGGGCCGGCAGGCGCTGCAACGCCAGCGCCCCTAATGCCAGTGCCGGGACCTCAGTCCTGGCTGGCAATGCGCTGGCGGCCCCGGGCCACGGCCTTAAGCACCTGGGCCGGTGCGGTGCCGCCAATATGATCACGGGCCGCCACTGAACCTTCCAGGGTCAGCACCGCAAACACATCATCCTTGATATGGGCAGAGAACTGCTGCAGTTCTGCCAGGGTCATATCTGACAGATCCCGTTGCTCGGCCACACCAAAGGCCACGGCCTTACCCACCACCTCATGGGCGTCCCGGAAAGCCAGCCCCTGCTTGACCAGGTAGTCCGCCAGATCCGTGGCGGTAGAAAAGCCCCGCTTGGCGGCGGCCCGGGTGTTGTCTGCCTTTACGGTCACCGCCGGCATCATGTCGGCATAGGCCCGCAGGCAACCCTTGATAGTATCCAGGGTATCGAACAGGGGCTCCTTGTCTTCCTGGTTGTCCTTGTTATAGGCCAGGGGCTGGGACTTCATCAGGGTCAGCAGTGACACCAGGTGGCCATTAACCCGGCCAGTCTTGCCCCGCACCAGCTCGGGCACGTCAGGGTTTTTCTTCTGGGGC
>REBR01000288.1 GCA_007692645.1 Halomonadaceae bacterium
GAACGGGTCCGCAACAGCATGGATCTGCTGATGGATCAGGGCACTATGCTGGGCTCTGCCCGGCTTGGTGACCGGGTACGAGTGGGCGGGCAGGAAGTGCCCGATCTGATTCTCGGCGATGACCCCCAGGCCAACGACTTCTACATGGTAGATCTGGTGACGGAAATCATGGGGGGTACCGCGACCCTGTTCGTGCGGGATGGCGAGGATTTTGTCCGGGTCAGCACCAATGTCATCAACAACGGCGAGAGGGCGGTGGGAACCCGGCTTGATCCGGGTGGCGCTGCCATTAAAGCTATCCGCCAGGACCAGTCTTTTTATGGTCAGGTAGACATTCTTGGCCAGCCCTTTCTCACCGGTTATGCTCCCTTGCACAATAACGATGGGGACGTTATTGGCATCTGGTATGTGGGCTATCAGGCGGATTTGCAGGGGCTGACTGAAACGGTGGCCAATGCCCGTATCCTGGATCAGGGGTTCCTTGCACTGCAGGATGACCAGGGCCGCATCCGCGCCCACTCGGACCACCAGGACAGCACCCTGGTTGAAACCGTTCTCAATAACCCATCTGGCGACTGGCAGCTGTTACAGATCCCTTTTCCGGCCTGGGATTATCAGATCACCATGGCCATTTCGGAACAGGAATTGGGGGGGCTAATCCGACAGCAGGTCTGGACCACCCTGCTGGCCATCGCCCTGATCGGCGCTCTACTTGTAATGATCATTTCCCTACTGACCCGCTATGTCATCCAGCGACCCCTGAAGTGCACCATAGACCGGCTTAATGACATTGCTGAAGGCGAGGCTGATCTCACTAAGCGTTTTAACTCGGATGACCGCAGTGAACTGGGGGATCTGGCCCGGGGCTTTGACCGGGTGCTGGAACGCTTCCATAAAACCATGAGCACCATGTCAGATTCTGTGTCTGAGCTCTCCGAAGCCGCCGAGTCCCTGTCCGAGATTGCTGAAGGCACCAATCAGTCCATTACCCAGCAGACCAGTGACACCGAACAGGTGGCCACCGCCATGCACGAGATGACCGCCACTGCGGAAACCGTGGCCCAGAACACCGAGCATGCCGCCTCTGGCGCTTCCCAGGCGGAAGAACAGGCCCAGTCCGGCAGCGCCTCTGTTACCGCCACCATTGCCAAAATTGAGCAGCAGGCCGGGGATACCGAGGCTGCCGCAAGGGTCATCAGTGAGCTGGTCAGTGCCAGCGGTGACATCGGCAAGGTGCTGGATGTGATCGTCAATATCGCCGATCAGACCAACCTGCTGGCACTGAATGCGGCTATAGAAGCAGCCCGGGCCGGCGAGGCCGGGCGGGGCTTCTCCGTGGTGGCGGATGAGGTGCGCACCCTGGCCAGCCGCACCCAGAGTTCCACCGGAGAGATCAGCAGCATTGTGGATCGTTTCCAGTCACAGGCAAAAAGGGCCCTGGAGGTAATGGAAAAAAGCCAGCTGATTGCCCAGGAGAATGTCAGCCAGGCCCAGGAGTCGGGCACCGCCCTCACCGCAGTGCTGGCGTCAGTGCGGGACATCAGTGCCCGTAATACGGAAATGGCCAGTGCCGCCGAAGAACAGCGCCACGTCGCCGAAGAGATCAACCAGAGTATCCTGAAGATTCGGGATGTGGCGGAACAGACCCAGGAGTATGCCGCCAGCACCAGCGCCGCCAGCGGCCAGCTGCGTCAGTTATCTCAGACCCTGAAAAAACAGGTGCGCAGCTACCGACTCTGATTCCGCCACAGGACTTAGCTTAATGACGCTTTAAATATCCATTTTATTAAAAACGAATTTTGGTAAATGCCGTATTATCAACATTATGATTAACCATTTTCCTGGGGTATAAACGGTGGTTTTTTTCCGCTCAATGGCACCCACAATGTCTTTCGCCACTGCCTCTATGTCAGCCAGGGAGGCGCCCTTGAGCTTCAGGTGGGCAGTCATGGGGCTGTCTGTGGGTCCGGGTTTAACCAGTGTGACCTTAACGGCACTCTGGGCCAGACGGTGTTGTAGCCCCTGGGCGTAACGGTCAACCAGTCCTTTTGCTGCTCCGTAGGTGTAGTTGGATTTCCTTCCCCGGTCCCCGGCGACAGAGCCAATGATGGCCAGTGAGCCATGATTGATGTTTGTCATGTGCCCAACCAGGGCTTCAGCGAACAGTGCCGGGGAGAGCCCGTTAACTAACAGGGCTGTCTCGCAGGCTGCCAGGTCGCTCTGGCATTCATTCTGATCCGGTAAGGTCCCATGGGCAATCAGTGCGATATCCACGGTCCTGGCGTTACAGATACGGTCGGTCATTTCCTGAATACTTTGAGCATTCAGAAAATCGCAGGTGGTTACGGTGAAGGTAGAATCCGGACTGCGAACCCTCAGATCTTCTGCCACCACCCGGCAACGCTGCTCATCCCGAGCAACCAGGGTAAAGTGGCTGGCTTCCCGCTGTGCCCACAATCTTGCGCACTGCTCGGCCATAGCCGAAGTTGCACCGATAATAACAATATGTTTCATGGCTCTGGGTTAACTCCCGATCACACGACGTGAGAAACCCGAGCTGATACCCGGGTCGCGGTATTGCAGAAACTCCTGTAAGCGCGGATAGCCTGCCGCAAACAGGCTCTTTGACATTCGGGCATCTTTTGCCGGGTAAATGCGCCCCCCGGCCTCACTCACAATCCCATCCAGCCGCTCAAATAAGTTCAGGGTCCGGTGGCCATTGTTAGGAAAGTCCAGTGCCAGGGTAACTCCCTCCATGGGGAAGCTCATCAAGCCTGGCGCTTCCCGCTTAGCAAAGGTTTTAAGAACGGTCAGAAAGGAGCCTTCCCCGGAGCGGGCTATCTCATCAAGCATGGCTTGAGTGGCTGCTTTTCCGCAATGGCGAGGTATGACGCTTTGGTACTGATAGAAACCTCTGGGACCATACATCCGGTTCCAGTTGCGGATATTGTCCAGGGGATAGAAAAAAGGCCCATAGTGGGATATTGCCCGCCCTGATTGACGTTGCTGCAGATAAAAATAGCTGTGATTGAAAGGCTGCAGAGTCAACCGGTTAACCAACGAGACTGGAGGCACAAAGGGGATGGAAAGGCTGCGCTTCTGGCCGTCTCCGGAAGGACTGGCGCTGGTGTGGTTGGCCCGCATAAAGATACCCCTGGTGCCTTTACGGGACACGCAGTCGACCCAGGAAACGGTATATTCCCAATCATTTTCGGATTCGTCAGCGAGGGTAAAAAACTCCTCCAGACTGAAATAGGGAATGGTTTCCGTTTCCAGCCAGGGGCCCTCCACTTTGCGCAGCTGGATTTCAGCCTCTGCGATGATCCCCGTCAGACCCAGACCGCCCACAGTGGCAGCGAACCATTCAGGGTTCTCGTTAGGGCTGCACTCTATTACTTCCCCATCCGTTCTGACCAGCTTGATGTAAGTGACATGGTCTCCGAAGGAGCCCTGTACATGATGGTTTTTACCATGAACATCATTGGCAATTGCCCCGCCAATGGTTACGAAGCGGGTGCCGGGGGTAACCGGAAGCATCCAGCCTTGGGGAATCAGGAGCTGCTGAATCGCTTTAAGCTGTACTCCGGCTTCACAGACCAGCCGGCCGGACTGGCTGTCAAAAGACCTGAAATGATCGAGACCGGAGGTAAGCCAAAGACTCCCCCCCGGGTTTAAGCAGCTATCTCCGTAGCTGCGCCCCATCCCATGGGCTATGCCCGGCAATGTACTTTGCCCTAGCTGACTTTCCAGCAGCTGCCTGTTTGAAAGCGGGTAAAGAACATGGGATGAAGGGTTTAATCTGCCCCAGGAGTTGATCGGGGTCATACCGCCTCCGTGCGAAACACATAATGTTTATCAAGATGGTATTTTGCAACATAACCAATAGCAAGCCCTATCACTCCCCCCAGGTAACGCATTTCTTTAGTTTCGTAAACAAAGTGAAATCCGAATTCAAAACCCCAGAAAATTGTTGTGGTAGCGACACCCATCACACAATAAAGGAAAAAAATCTGACTATCGTGAGCCACGTCACGGCTTTTAAATTTAAATATGTACCGCTTATCCAATATGTATTTAATAACAAGCCCGACCACTGTGCCTACCAGAACAGAAATAACCAGGCTAAAAGGTCCAAAATAAACACTGAGCCACAGTTCTTGTGCGCCGATGTTTGCCGCTGTGGCAATTAATGCCAGAATTGCGTATATAAGAGCGAGTTTCATCAGGAAGCCGATAGTTTTATAAGGATATTAAGGTTCAGGTGCGATGAATAATACAGCAGTAAGCCGCTCGCCACTATGGCATTTATACGGCCTCATAAAACTCATGCGCCCGCGCCAGTGGGTTAAAAATGGTTTTGTCCTTGCTCCCCTCGTGTTTGCCGGTGAATTCCTTAATCCCTCATCGGTTAGCAGTGCTTTTCTGGCCGTGCTTTTGTTCTGCATTGCATCCTCTGCTACTTATATCATTAATGATACCAGGGATATTGAAGACGACCGCCGCCACCCCACCAAGTCCCGTACGCGGCCACTGGCTGCCGGAACGGCCACAGTACCTGCCGCCATGGTTTTGCTGGTGCTGCTGTTTATCGCCCTGGTGGTGGGGTGGTTCCTGGCCCCGGCTGTGGTGTCGGTTATTCTGGTGTATATGGCCCTTAACCTGGCATACAGCTTCACCCTGAAACACCAGCCAGTACTGGATATTTTCACCATTGCCATCGGCTTTGTACTGCGGGTATATGCCGGCGCGGTGGCGCTGGATGTGCCTGTGTCACACTGGATGTTTGTGACTACCCTGTGTCTGGCTCTCTATCTGGCAGCCGTGAAGCGCAGGCAGGAAATCAGTCAGAGCGGCAGTAATGGCAGAAAAGTGCTGGGCAGGTATTCGGTAGCGCTGATTGATCGCTATGCAGAAATGTCCGCCACCGGTGCCCTGGTGTTTTACAGCATGTTTGTCATGGAGTCCCGGCCTGAACTGGTGATTACGGTGCCCCTGGTGTTGTTCGGGCTGTTTCGCTACTGGTATGTGGTAGAGGCTCTGGACGGTGGTGAATCACCTACGGATGCTTTGCTGTCAGATTGGCAGTTGCTGGTTACTGTGGGGGTGTGGGCAGGTGTATGTGCCTGGTCCCTCTGGCCCGTGGCGGTGGCATGACAGATATTTCCTATGTGATCACACCTTTTATTGCCTGGCTGCTGGCTGGTGGCCTCAAATTTGTCATTAACAGCATTAAAGCCGGCGAGCCCGCATTCGGCCTGATCGGCTATGGCGGACTCCCAAGCAACCATAGCGCCATTGTCAGTAGCACCGTGGCGTTGATCGCCTTTAAAGAAGGTATAGACCATCCGGCATTCGGGGTGGCGGTAACCCTGGCATTTATCGTACTGCTGGATGCCAACAGTCTTCGCCGCCAGATTGGCAGGCAGGCAGCAGCCATTAACCGACTTACCGAAGCAAACAGTCCCATGTCTTCACCATTGCGTGAACGCATGGGACATACCCCTGTTGAGATTGTCGCGGGAATTTTTGTGGGCATTAGTGTGGCAGCATTTATTGAGAAACTATTATGGATAATATGAACAATGTTTCCCGTATCCACTGGCTGTTGTTGCTGGTTATATCAGGATTACTCGGGATAATACTTTTACCTTATGCCAGCGGCTTCCCCTCCCTGATTGTGGAGGACGATGGTTTTTTCTATGCTCAGATCGCAAAAAACATTGCCCTGCACGGATTCTCATCATTTGACGGGCTCCATGAAACCTCTGGTTATCATTTGCTATGGATGGGGTTTATGGCAAGCATGGCCTGGGTGCTTACCCTGTTCCATTCCAGCCCCGAGTTCCTGTTATGGGGCTATCTGTCACTTTCACTCTTTATTATCGCCCTTTACGCTTTCCTTTTTTTTGAAAAAATTGAACTTGTTCTACTTGTATATGTGCTCTCCCTGATGTGTTCCCTTCTTATGGAAGTGAATCTTTTGGTGCTGTTACTTTTGCCGATTTACGCCACATTGATCCAAATGTATGACTCGCAAAAAACCGGTGCTCCGGTCTGGCTTTATGCTCTGATATTTTTAGTACCTTTGGTACGTATTGATTCAACGGTTATGCTGGCGATTCCACTTTTTGTGATATTCATACAGCAAAGAGCCCTTGGACTCCGCCTGGGGCTTGCCTTGCTTGCCGGGTTGGCTGCCCAGCTTATTCTGATGCAGCTTATTTTTGGCAACCCATTCTCAGTTTCCTCGGAATTGAAAGCAGGGGGTGCGGGGGACCCCCGGCTTATCAGTAATTTATTCTAC
>REBR01000275.1 GCA_007692645.1 Halomonadaceae bacterium
AGGGCTAGCCGGGACTGGCGCGCCGCTTCTTCCTGAGGCCAACGAAACGCCTGGCTACGGGTGGGACCGTGGCGGTAAACCAGGGCCTGGTCTTCTATGTCCAGCATCATCTGAGTCAGATGGTTATCCAGATGCAGGGGCCGCAGGGTAAAGCGCACCAGGGGCTGACGCCCGCCGTCACCGAAAAAGGCCTGGCGGATATTCTGCCCATGCTCAATAAAACGCAGGCTGGATTGGCTGATGGCCAGATCCCCGGTCAGGCGCCAGGGAGAGCGCCGGGTATCCACATGGTTTTTCAGGTGCTGCTGAAAGAACCGGTCCAGGGTGCCGCCGTGGCCAAAGAAAGCGGCAAAATCCGCCATGGCCACCTCCTGTGAGGCTTCCGGGTTAAGGGGGTATTTACCGGCAATGGCAGAACGGTACTCGTCATACACCTGATTGCGCCAGATGGAATTAATTTCCCGGGTGGCTGATGCCTGCACCAACCGTCGTGATTCCCTGACAAAGCCACCAAGCATCTCCTGCAGCAGGGGGGTTTCCTGATCCCGGAGCCGCCCGTAGAAGGATTGCAGCGCACCATCGAACTCTGCTCTCTCGACCGTACGTAACGCCCGTGGCCGGTTGGCCGCCTGTTCTTCATAATAACGGGCCATTAATCGGGCATCGGATTGCAGGTCCATCAGGCTTTCTTCGTCAATGCTGTGCACCGGCTTGAAGGTCCGGTCCACCAGGGTGGTGCCGTCGCCATCGTCTGTACCACCTCCTGGCAGGGGCATCATCCGGCTCATGCCCCCGGTACGGCGACTGGCCCGGTCTGCCGCACGGTCTGCCGCCATACGGGCGGTATCCCCCAGGGCTGACTCCTCCCTGGACTCATCCACTGCCAGAGTGGTGTTATAGCTGACCGCGCTGAGCAGTCGGTTAACCGGTGCCTCCGGCCCCGCCAGCAACCCGGCAAGACGCCCTGCCTCAGCATCATTACTGAACGAACGCAGCCGTAAATCTGACAGCATTTGCTGCCAGTGATGCACATAATCACGGAAATAACGGTCTTTTACTCCGGCACGGATATGCGCTTCATCCAGATCCCGGAAATCCGCTGCCGCCTCTCCATACACCCAGGAGTCTTCCAGCAGGCGACCAATGATCTTGTTTTTACCTGGCTGGAAGATGCCTTTATACCCGTTCAAGGTATAGAGGGCGGGTATACCCCGGTTCAGGCTGTTACCGGAACGGTTTTCAAACACCCGCTCCGCCACTGACCCCAGTACCATGGGCAGGCGAAAATCGGAGAAACGGGATTCACTGGCGTCCATCTGGATACGCTGATACGCCCGTTCATCCAGGGGCATGGCCGTGAGTTCATCCCGGGCTCTGGCCACCAGCTCCCCCTTTACCGGCAGGCTATTACCCAGGGCCAGGTAATGGCTCAGGTGATCAAGCAGTGACTCCCGGGTTGGTTGATTGATTTCACCGGGCAGGTGCCGGTAGAGCAGCTGTTCAAACCAGGCCTGCAGATGCTCGCCTTCCAGATGCTGGCGCTGGTTAAGCATCAGGTAAGCTTTCAGGGTTTCATAGAGATATTCCAGCTGGGACAGATGGCTGTTGATCTCTATTTCCAGCACCTGAGCCAGTTCTGCGGCAAAGCGGTGCTGCAACAGCCGGCCGTAGACCCCTTCTGCTGCCTGCCCCAATTCATGGCCCTGGAACAGACCCAGAGCACGGGGGCCACCGGGGGGGAACGGGCTGCCCAGTACACCCGGCAGGCTGGCGGCACGACTCAACAGCTGATCCAGCTGAATCCAGTCCTGCTGCTGTTCACTAATGACTTCCTCCAGACTGTTCATGGAGCCCGCATAGGTGGTCACCAACTGGGTGTTCCACTGGTAGCTGAGAAACCAGGCGCCAACCAGGCTCAGGGTAGCCAACATCATGACCCCAAAGCTGGTGCGCCGCAGCCATTGGAAGCGCCGTTCACGGCGGCCATCGGCACTGGCCAGCCCCTGCTCTGAGAAGATAATGCGGTCAAACAGATGACGCAGGAAAAACCCGTCCCGGGTCACGGGCAATGGCCGGGTGGGGTTGTTTGCCATGGTCAGGCTGAACTGGTCCTCTACCAGGTCAGCTATCTTGTCGCAGGTCTTGCCACCCTGCTCTGAAGAAACCAGGTAAATGCCCCGCAACAAGGGAGCCTCTTCATAGGCGGAGGGGTAGAACACTTCTTTGATCAGTTGCCACAGGGGAGCCCGTAACAGCGCCACCTGTTTCGGGAAGCGATAAATGCGCTGGCTGGTGGCGGTGGTGCGCTCCTGTTGGATACGGTGCAGAAGGTAGTCGCTCAGACGCTCAATCAGGCCATCGAACTCCCCCTCAAAGGCAGCGGGCAGCGCCTCCGGATCACGCACTGAATGCAGCTGAAAAGTCATACCCAGAACTTCTTCCCGCTCCTGCTCGGAGAGCATGGCGAAGGTATCACTGAAGCCTTCCAGCAGATCGAATTTGGTCAGTACCACATAGACCGGAAACACCACACCAAGACGGTTTTTCAGCTCCTGCACCCGTTGTTTCAGGGCCCGGGCATGAAGCATGCGTTCGGTCTGGGTCTGCTCAAGCAGATCCTGAACGCTGACCGAAAGAATCACCCCATTGATGGGTTGCCGGGCCCGGTATTTTTTCAACAGGCCCAGGAACGCATTCCAGCCCCGGGCATCCCGTTTATCGACGCTTTCCTGGGTGGTATAGCGCCCGGCAGTATCGATAATTACCGCCCGGTTGGTAAACCACCAGTCACAATAACGGGTGCCACCCACGCCTTTGACCGCATCAATGCCCATTTCTTCCTTCAGGGGAAATTCCAGACCGGAATTGAGCAAGGCTGTGGATTTACCAGACCCAGGGGCGCCGATAATCATGTACCAGGGCAGCTCATAGACTGAACGGAAGCGTCCTGGCCGCCACTTTTTCACCAGGGCCAGGGCCTTGCGCATGCGCTCCCGCTGGGTGTTGAGTTCTTCCTTAAGCAGGTCGTCTTCTTCAGTGACCGCCATCATTTCATTGACGACTTTTTCGTTATCTGCCCGCTGGCGCCGGGAGCGCCATAGGTGGCGCAGTAAAAATCCCACCACCAGCAACAGCAGGAAAATAACCCGGGCCGCCACTGATGCCAGGGGCTTCCAATCCGCCAGGGCCAGCAGGGGCCCACCAAACCACACCAGTAACGCCACCGCCAGAGCTCCCAGCAGCAGCATCAGGGTGCGGCCTGTCATCATTGCGCCCAGCCGGCGTATCCATGCCATCAGTTGCCTTCCTATGTTCGAAAATTCCGGAATCTGTTATCAGGGGGTGAGCGTGATCTCAACCCGACGATTACGTGAGCGGTTTTCAGCTGTGTCATTACTGAAGCGGGGCTCAGCCTCCCCACGGCCTTCCGGCCAGAGACGGCCCTCCAGAGTGCCGTTGCCGGCCAGCTTATCTGCCACTGCCGTGGCCCGTGCCAGTGACAGATGCCAGTTGGACGGGTAGCGGCTGGTGGCAATGGGTTGATTGCCGGTATGGCCGGTGACCAGAATGCGTCCGCTGGTGGACTCCAGGGCCCGGCTGATTTTGCTCAATACCGGCTGCATGTCTTCACGCACCTCAGAGGAGCCCGCCGCAAACAATCCCTCAGACCCCAGAATAAGGTGGGCCTGGCGACCCTCGGCAGTCACCTCCACCAGGCCCCGGTCAATCTCGGTCTGCAGAATCTGTTTCAGGTACAGGGCATCGGCGCTCTCACCGGCTTCAGCAGCGGGTCTTTCCGGCAGCCCCAGATGGGTAAGCTGCTCCATTACCGGTGCGGCCAGTCCACTGATACTGCGCACGAACCACAGGTAACTGAGTAACAGGGTGACCCCGCAGACCGCCGCAACACTCCAGAACGGCAGCCCCTGGGCCAGGGCACCACCGGGCACAACCCGTTCCTTCCAGCTGCGGTCAAAGGGGGTGACAAAACGTCCCCGCTCACTGCAGATCTGGCGGTACAGGCTGTCCCGGAGGATATCCAGTTGTTCCTGGCCCCGTTCTTCCACCCGGTAACGGCCTTTAAAGCCGAGGGACAGGCACAGGTACTGCAAGGTCAACAGGGAGGTATTACCACTGCGCTGGGCCTCTTCCACCAACTGGAAGAAATGGGTGCCCGCCCATGTCTGGGAGTGAAATTCTGATAACAGGGAGCTGGAGGCCCACTGGCCGGACTGGCCCCATTCGCTGTTCAATACGGTTTCGTCCAACAGGGCACAGACGCAGTATGAAGCGGTGTCCACGGTGTCCGGGCGCAGCTGACGCTTTTTCAGGGCCTGCTGGTAGTCCCGGACCAGAGCCAGGCATTGCCGCTTGAGCTCACTCAGGTCTTTAACCCCCCGGGCCTGGGACAGGCGATCCACCAGGGCCAGTACTCTGCCAGCTTCATCCACTACCGGATCAAGACGGGTGCTGGGTAACTGAAAACGGTCGCTGGAGACCCCGGACTTGTGTACCGCCAGGGCAGTACGGTCATCAGCCGGAGCCGATGAGGGCTCCCGGGGGGGTGCCTGCCGTGCACCGGGGCGGGGCTTTATAATGGTGTTGTCACTCATGAACCTGTCCCTGTTTCATGTTTTTCCCTGGCCAGATATTTCCCGGATAGTTGCAAGAGGAGTACCGGTCACTAGATTCTGATGGCCCACAACTCCAGCTCCAGGCCCGGATAATTGCCGGACACATGCAGGGCCAGACCGCCACTGTGCTTGAGTTGCTGCCACCGCTCTCCCTGGGTATCCAGCAGGAAATAATGGTAGCCCGCATGGTAGGGAATCTGCCGTGGGGCCACCGGCAGGGCACTGATGCTGATACCCGGCAGGTGGTTGTTCACCAGATCGCGGATGTGCTCCACCGGCCCCAGCTTGATCTGGGCTGGCAGGCGGCGGCGGATATCTTCCGTGGTCAGGTCCGCTTGCACTGCCAGCACCAGTTGGGTGGACTCCAGCAGGGATTTGTCGGTTAACGGGGCCACCCGGATGCCGAACTGGGCCTCTTCCAACTTCAATGCCACTGCGGTCTGCTCCAGCACCGTGCTCAGGGACTGACTGAGCACGGCCCCCAGATCCCCAAAGGTGGCGGTCAGCTGGTCATGGTGGTAGGCCGGCAGTTCCGGTGGCCGTTTCTCGGCCCGGGTAAAGGTGGCCAGCTCCCCCACCAGGGCAACCAGCTGCTCATAAAATCGCTCCGGGTGCACCTGGGGGCTTTCCACCAGATGCGTCAGGGTGGGCTGCCAGCGGTTCAGGGTCTGCAGCATCAACACATCAAACAGCGTGGTGGACTGCTCTGCCCCTTTTTGCATGCGCTCAGCCAACGCCTTGCCCCGCTGACGTACCATGGCCAGGGACTCCCGCAACAGAGAAGCCAGGGGCATAACGGCTGCCACATCCAGACAGGGGGGAATAAAGCTGCGATCCAGCTTCACTTCCTTTTCATTAACCACTTCGACAATGCGGGCCACGGGCAGCGTCACAAAACCCGCCAAATCTTCCCGTTCCAGTAGCAATAACGGGTTCAGGTGGGCCAGGCCGAGGGTCTCCTCACCCCCATCCACCAGGGAGTCATCCTGCAAAACCGCATCCTGTAACCGATAGCGGGCAATACCCCCGCTCTCAGGATCGACAATATTGACCCCGGCTTCTTTCTCCAGGGGTAGCGCCAGGTAAACCAGTTCATCCCGGGCGTCCGCAGGTATAGAGAGACTCAGTGACTGTTTCTGGTCAAAGGCGAAAGGCATGCCATCCGCAAACAAACCACCAGCTCGCACCAGGCTCACCTGCCCCAGGGCAGCGGCCTGGTTATCCAGCAACAATTCTGTGAAGCCATAGCCATAAGGGGCCAGGCTGGTATGGCGCAAGCGTGCCGCCTGGTACTGGTAACGGTCCTGTTGCTGAAAGTGCTGTGGCCGGAGCAACATTCCCTCCGACCAGGCTACCTTGGCTAATCCCTGCATGGTCTGACGTCCCTAATAGCTGTTGTCGGTCACTGTCAGGCCATCAATGGCCATGCGGACAGTCTGGTAACGGTTCGGGTTGACGTTGGCCACGGCGCGCCAGTCGCTGTTATCGATATCCCGGAAAGCAGCCATAACGGCAATGTGCCGGGTATCAGGATCAAGGGTGATAATGCGCTCACGCTTATCCCCCGGACGCAGCACCATTTCTTTGACGCTGATCAGATCCCTTTCGAGTACCGCGGCGGCATCGTCGTAT
>REBR01000090.1 GCA_007692645.1 Halomonadaceae bacterium
AAAGCAGCAACATGGTGCCGGCCTGCTGATCCAGTGAGCTTTGGTCATGGCCCAGGCCCTGAATATACGGCTGCATGGGAGCCGTCGCCGTAATGCGGCTGTCACGGCCGGACATCAGTGAGCCACCGCCCCCCTGGGAGTGACCGGAGGTACCCACCCGGTTCAGGTTCAGCTGACTGGCCATGGTGTTGTCGGTGAGGTAATCCAGACAACCCAGCATCTCCTCGCCGCTACCGGCATTCTGGGTGTTGGCCGCAACCACCACATAGCCCCAGGAAGCCCAATGGTTGAGACCCCCCTGGTATGTCCCCGGGCCGGTTCCGGTGCCATTGCCCCACAGGATAACCGGATGACCAGAGGTGAGATTCGCCGGGCGGTAAACCGTACATTCACTGCCGGCAGCTTCGCTAACGGTGGTGTGTGGGCCGGTGCTGGCGTATTTGCTGAATGGGTTGCCAGACCCCCCCCCGATCAGATTGAGGGACCAGACGGGTGCGGATATCAGTAAGGCCCCTGCTGTGGCCAGTGCCAGTAAGGAGGCGCGCAATGGTGTCGTCATGGGATTTTCCCTGTTATTGGAATGTTTTTTGTGACTGCCCAGCTACAGTTTGCAGGCGCTCAGGGTCTGGCTCTTTGTCATTAGGGGGATATGGGCTTGAACTGTGACTGTCTCGAAGGTGTATGTGTCGCCCGGTTCACGCTAGGGGAGGGAGATTACGATTGGGAGTAGGGGTCAATTCCGCTGATGGTCAGGTGCTATGGTAGGATGCGTCCATTAGTCTGGTTATTTTACCGACAGCGGAGGGCAGGGCCTGTTCCCGCCTCAGGCTCAAAGGGGAAAGGATGAAATTGTCCTGGATATTTCTGGCAAGTCAGCTGTTGTTCCCGGCAAGCCTGGCAGCAGCGGAGAATGCAACATTGGAAGAGACACTGAACGCCCCAGGGGCAGAATCCTCTGAGAAGGAGCAGGTGGTGCTGTTGCACGGCCTGGCCCGTTCCTCCGGTTCCATGGAGGTGATGGCTGATGCCCTGAAAGAGGCAGGGTATGGGGTATGTAACATCGCCTACCCCTCCACCGACCATTCCCTGGAGGTGCTGCTGGAGAAAACGGTATTGCCGGCGGTAAAGCTATGCTTCGGCGATGGCAATCAGCCGGTACACTTTGTCACCCACTCCATGGGGGGCATACTGGTACGTATGTTGTACAAGGCGGCACCGGAACTGGTTACTGGCCGTACAGTGATGCTGGGTACGCCCAACAAGGGCAGTGAAGCGGTGGATGAACTCAAGGACCTGACGGTGTTTTCCTGGCTGAACGGCCCGGCAGGGCATCAGATGGGGACCGGCGACGACTCGGTGCCCCGGTCCCTGGGGCCTGCGGAGTTTGAGGTGGGCATCATTGCCGGTACCAAGTCCTATAACCCCCTGCTTTCAAGCCTGATCCCCGGGAAAGACGATGGCAAAGTGTCACTGGAAAGCGCAAAGCTTGAGGGCATGGCAGATTTTCTCGCGGCCTCCGTCAACCACACCTTTATGATGAAAGACCCGGAAGTGATTCGCCAGTCCCTGCATTTTCTCAAGCACGGTAAGTTTGCTCCCAGTGAACAGGCGGACCAGACTGGGACTGACTGATACAGAGTTCCCTTGTGGCCGTAAATCAGTTGTTACATCACCAGGCTGACTGCCGGTCAGTTGTCATGCATTTTCAGTAAGGACAGTCCCATGAGTCAGGTCAACGCCTATGCCGCCCAATCCGCTACCTCGGATATGGCCCCTTTCAGTATTGAGCGGCGCACTCTGCGCCCGGACGATGTCGCCATCGATATTGATTTCTGCGGTGTCTGCCATACGGATATCCACTTTGCCCATAACGACTGGGGCGCTACGGTTTATCCGGTAGTACCCGGTCATGAAATCATTGGCCGCGTTACCGCCGTGGGTGAGCAGGTTAGCCGCTTCAAAGCGGGAGATTCCGTGGGGGTGGGCTGCATGGTGGATTCCTGCCGAACCTGCTCCTCCTGTGAGTCAGGCCTGGAGCAATACTGCGCCGAAGGCATGACCGGCACCTATAACGGTAAGGACCGCCACGACAGCAGCATCACTTTTGGCGGTTACTCAGAGCGGATCGTAGTCAGTGACCGTTTTGTCGTGAACCTGCCGGCGGGTCTCGACCCGGCCAGCGCGGCACCCCTGTTATGCGCCGGCATTACCACCTATTCCCCGTTACGCCATTATGGGGTTAAAGCGGGGGATAAGGTCGCAGTAGTGGGTATGGGTGGTCTGGGTCATATGGGGGTGAAGTTTGCCAAGGCCCTGGGTGCTGAAGTGACTTTGTTTACCCGCTCAGAAAACAAAGTGG
Organism: Halomonadaceae bacterium; assembly: GCA_007692645.1. Lineage (GTDB taxonomy): Bacteria > Pseudomonadota > Gammaproteobacteria > Pseudomonadales > Oleiphilaceae > REBR01. The sequence goes on from REBR01000090.1 coordinate 2,360, forward strand.
CAGAGGCGAAGAAGCAGGGGGCTGACCACGTGGTGATCTCCTCGGACCGGGCACAGATGAAGGCCGCCCGGGAGCAGTTTGATTACATTCTCGACACGGTACCGGTACAGCACGACCTGAACCCTTACCTGGCCTGCCTGAAAGTGGACGGTACCCATATTATTGTTGGTCTGCTGGAGCCCATTGAGCCGGCTCTGCAGGCAGGTGCTCTGGTGGGCAAGCGGCGGGTGCTGACCGGTTCACTGATTGGCGGCATGCCGGAAACCCAGGAAGTACTGGATTTCTGCGCCGAGCATAACATCACCTGTGATGTGGAAATGCTGGATATCAAAAACATCAACGAAGCCTATGAGCGTATGCAGGCAGGGGATGTGAAGTACCGCTTTGTAATTGATATGAAGAGCCTGAAAACCTCCCCGTAAAAGCCCCTTGTGATGCCCACTCTGGTTCCGGTGTTTCCCGGGCCAGAGGCCATTAAATTACCCCCTGACGTCAGGGGGAATATCCACTATCCTGACCTAACGCTGTTCTCAATACCCGTTTAACGACAGGAGGCGAACATGATTCCCGATACCATGTGCGCTGTGCAGTTGATTGGCCATGGGGGCCTGGATCAACTGGTGTATAAAGAGGACGTGCCGGTGCCCCTCCCGGGGCCAGGTGAGGTGCTGATCGAGGTCAGTGCCTGTGGCATGAATAACACCGATGTCTGGGTCCGTGAAGGGGCCTATGGCAGCGATACTGACCCGGAGGCCGTCTCCACCTGGCGCCGGGGCCGCTCCACCCTTACTTTTCCCCGTATACAGGGCACCGACACTGTGGGCACCATTGCCGCCGTGGGCACCGGTGTGGATGAAAGCCGGGTAGGCCAGCGGGTGATTGTGGATTTCAGCCTCTATAACCGCCCTGAAGGGGACGAAAGCCTGGCGGATATCGACTATATCGGCCATGGCCGGGACGGGGGCTATGCCGAGTACACGGTGGTTCCCAATGAAAGTGCCTACACCATCGTCAGTGATATGACGGATGCGGAGCTGGCCACCTTCTGCTGCGCCTATCTCACCGGGGAGCATATGCTCGACCGGGCCCGTCTGGGCACCGGTGAGCGGGTGCTGGTGACCGGTTCCTCCGGCGGGGTGGGCTCCGCCATTATCCAGCTGGCCCGGGCCCGGGGTGCCATTCCCTATGCGGTTACCAGCCGGGGCAAGGAGGGCGCCATGGAATCTATCGGCGCAGAAGGGACTGTGCTGCGGGGGGAGGGGGATCTGGTGGCCCAGACCGACGCCGTGACCGGGGGTAAGTCCATTGATGTGGTGGCGGACTTGGTGGCGGGTCCCATGTTCAATGATTTGCTGCGAATCCTTAAACCGGAAGGGCGCTATACCACTGCTGGCGCCATTGGTGGGCCGGTGGTGCAGCTGGATTTGCGCACCCTGTACCTGAAACAGCAGGAGTTGCACGGCTCCTCCCAGGGGACCCGCACGGCTTTCCGGCGCTTGCTGAGTTATATCGAGAACCGGCGCATCCGCCCGCTACTGGATCGCACCTATAAACTGTCGGATTTTCATGCAGCGCAAACCGCTTTCATGGCGAAAGACTATATCGGTAATCTGGTGATTGTGCCGGACACTAAGTGGCCAGAAGTAGGAGCCCCCCATGCCCCAGCGTCATAGCCCTATGCCGAAGGGATCGGTGCAGCAGCAAAATCAGGGCGGCCACCGGCGCCGGGCGGTAGAGCTGGTGGACATGCAGTCCGGCGGTGATGTCAGCCGGATTGTCACTAGTGGCGTGGGCCACCTGCCGGGGGGCACTGTGCTGGAGCAGATGCGCTATATCCAGCAATACGGTGACGGCTTTCGCCGCTGGTTACTGAATGAGCCCTATGGTGACCCCTATATGTCCATTGACCTGATTGTGCCCCCGGATAATCCCCGGGCACAGGCGGGTTATATCATCATGGAGGCCATGGGCTACCCGCTGTATTCCGGTTCCAACACCATCTGCACGGCAGTGGCCATTCTGGAAAATGGCATCGTTCCTATGGAAGAGGGGGAGCAGACGTTGGTCCTGGAATCCCCCGCGGGCCTGGCCCACGTGCTGGCTTATAATGCCAATGGCCGGGTAGATTCCATTACCACCCGTAGTGAGCCGGCATTTGTTTCCGCCAGGAACCAGGTGGCACAGGTGCCGGGGGTGGGGCCGGTGCACTATGACCTGGTCTGGAGTGGCGCTTACTTTGCCATGGTGGATGCCAGCCGCCTGGGCTTTTCCCTGTGCGCAGAAGATATGCCCGCCATGGCCTCCTTCGGCCATGCTTTTGTGGAGGCGGCCCGGCCTGCGGTAACCCGGGATCACCCGCTGCTGGGGAAGGTAGGGCCCTTGCCCTTTGCCCACTTTATGGGTCCCTTGGAATCCATTGGTAGTGGCGGCTATCGCACCCCTTCAGCCACCTACGTGCATCCCGGGGTGATCTGCCGCAGTCCCACAGGCACCGGCACCACGGCCCGCCTGGCATTAATGGCGGCGGATGGGGTCATCCAGGAAAACGAGTGGATCAGAACCGTATCCCCCAGGGGCAGCTCCTTTGTCGGGCGCTTTCTGGGGGAGGCAAAAGTGGGTAACTACCGGGCCATTAACAGCGCCATAACCGGCAAGGCCTGGACCCTGGCCCATTCCCGCATGACCCTGGACCTGGACGATCCCATGGTGGATTACTCGGACCTGGAGGGGGTGCTGAATATCCCGATCTGATGATTACTCCCGGAAGTTCTCATATTGCATGGGCAGTTCGATGGCGGATTCCTTCAGCATGGCAATGGCCTGTTGCAAGTCATCCCGCTTTTTGCCGTTGACGCGGATTTTGTCCCCCTGAATGGACGCCTGCACCTTGATCTTGCTCTCCTTGATGGTCTTGACGATCTGCTTGGCAGTGGGCTGGTCAATGCCCTGCTTGAAGGTCAGGTTAAAGGCGAAGGTCTTGCCGCTGTGAACCGGCTCGTCTTCCATATCCACCCCGGAGCAGTCCACGCCCCGCTTGGCGCAGGCATTGCGAAACAGCTCTTCCAGCTGACGCACCTGGAAGTCGGACTGGGTTTTTAAGGTTACGGTCAGGTCTTTCAGTTCAATGCTGGACTCCACGCCGCGAAAATCGTAGCGGGTGCTCAGTTCCCGGTTGGCGTTTTCCACCGCATGGCGCAGTTCCACGGCATCGGTTTCAGAGACAATATCAAAGCTTGGCATGAGGCACCTGGGGGTTAATAGTGGGTGAAAGGTGTCAGTAAGGCGGGGATTATACCACGTGCTCAGTGGTCTGCTGCGTCCTTCAGCTGCTGTCGGGCACTGCCGTAACGGGGGTGCTCCGGGGCCAGTTGCTGGGCCTTGGTGGCGGCTGCCAGTGAGTCACTGTGTTGGTACTGGCGCAACAGGGCCCAGGCCAGGTTGTAATAACCCGCCGGCGCCTCGGCGTCAGCGCCGATCGCCTCACGGAAATGTTGTTCCGCCTGGGCATAGTCACCCTGGTGGTAAGCCATGTTGCCCAGCCCCATGTAGCTGTTGGGGTTCTCCGGCCAGCGGCGGCTGGCCGCCAGATAACCCTGGCGGGCAGGGTGCCAGCGCTGCTGTTCTTCCAGGGCCGCCACGGCTGCCAGATAGCGGTTGGCCTGGGCGGTTACCGGTGTTACGCCCTCCGGCGGCACCACTACCGCCCAATAATCCGCCCACTGCCAGCTGCGCTCAAAACGCCGGAATGAC
>REBR01000135.1 GCA_007692645.1 Halomonadaceae bacterium
GGGGTGGTCAAGCAGGTGCACACAGGCAGCGACCACTTCCCGCAGATTGTGCGGTGGGATATCCGTGGCCATACCCACAGCGATGCCGGTGGTGCCGTTGAGCAACACATGGGGTACCCGGGCCGGCAGGGTGGAAGGCTCATTCATAGTGCCATCGAAGTTGGCCACCCAGTCCACGGTGCCCATGCCCAGTTCGCTTAGCAGCAACTCGGCAAAACCGGACAGGCGGGATTCGGTATAACGCATGGCAGCGAAGGACTTGGGGTCATCCGGGCTGCCCCAGTTACCCTGACCGTCTACCAGGGGGTAGCGGTATGAGAACGGCTGGGCCATCAGCACCATGGCTTCATAGCAGGCACTGTCCCCGTGGGGGTGAAACTTACCCAGCACATCACCCACGGTACGGGCGGATTTCTTGTACTTGGAGGTGGCCTTCAGGCCCAGTTCCGACATGGCATAAATAATGCGCCGCTGTACCGGCTTGAGGCCATCTCCAATGTTAGGCAGGGCCCGGTCGAGAATGACGTACATGGAATAATCCAGATAGGCTTTCTCGGTATATTCCCGCAACGCGACCCGCTCAAAGCCGTCTTCCGTGGTCTCGAACTCTGCCATAGCAGCCTCTGTTTAAACTGTGATCGAAAATGATGTGGCGTTCAGAAGTGCGGCACATTATAGGAAGGGTGGCGCAGGAGTGAAAGCAACGGCGGTTTCTGTTGCTGTGGCTTACCGCTGGTAGTGGGTTTCACCGATAGTCTGAAACCCCGGTATCCATTACGATTAATTCTGACTGTGACACACCCTTGCAAGCAGGACACCCTAAAGCAGATGATTCTCGCACTCTGGCGCGCATTGTTCCAGGCAACGGCGATTGGCCTGGGCACCTTCGGTCTGATCGTTGGTATGGAACTGCTGCTCACGCAGCGGGTGGCCGGTCTATCCTTGTATATTATCACCAGCCTGGCTGTGGCCGGCCTGGTGTTTGTGATTCGCCTGTGCACACTGCTTCGACTATCAGGGCACTTAGGCCACCGTAAAACCTCCCCCCAAAACAAAACACACCACTAAACCCCTTCGCTTTTCAGCTACAAAAATCAATCTGTTCACTTACTTATACTTTCTCGCGTCTTTTTTATTTGCCAAATCAGCCGGGTAGGTATTTCAGGGGGAAAACGCCCTGTAGAACAATCTTTCAATGCATCCAATTCACATTGCGAACCGTTTAATCCTGTGACATCGTGTGTCATTCGGGGCCTTTGTTAGACTGTCTTACAGTGATCCCATCCCCGATTAACAATAACAACCGGAGAAAACCATGACTTTTGCCAAGAGCAGAATGTACCTGAGCATCGCTTTTGCTACAGGTGCCCTGGCACTGGGCGGCTGTATGGACGATGGCAGCAGCGCCACGTCTGGCGATAACACCACGGCTTCCAGCACAGCCACAGGGACCGCTGAAACCAACTCCGCCGCCCCCCGTGAGGGAACCCCGGTGCAGGGCTCCCCGGGCATGTCCGGCGCAGCCGTATTCAGTGGTGAGTTCAATCCCCAGGGTCACTTCAGTACCCCATTTGCCGAGCCGACCATTACCTCTGAAGGCGAAGTGATTGAAACTGATGAGAAGTGCATTACCAACAGCGAAGGTATGCAGGAATGTAAGCCTGCAGCGGGCACCATTGCCCTTCTGGCAGATAACCGCCTGCTATACACCAATGCACTGGAAGGGACTGAAAACATCGAGCTTTCCATTGTTGCTGAATTTGGCGAAGTCTCCATTAATGATCAGAGCCGGGTGCTGTCCCTGGATGCCGAGGGCAACCCCACCTGGGAAAGACCCCAGACGTTACGGGCCGGCGCCAACCCGGACGGCAATGATTCAGAAACCATCCAGAGTAACCTGCCCTTTGGTTTCGGTGAGCTTCTGCCTGATGGCTTATTGGATACCTCCGGCAACACGTCCAAAAACGACGGCGCCCTGTTTTGTTCCGACGTAATCGGCCTTGCGGACGGCAGTGTCATGGCAGTGGGCGGTACTGACTACTATTCCGAGCCCGGTATTGATGGCCTGCCCCTGGGCGTTGCCGAACTGGAAGGGATCAAGAACTCCCGTATCTTCAATGCCCAGACCAATAACTGGCGCCAGAGTGGCGACATGAACTATGGCCGCTGGTACCCCTCCATGGTAACCCTCGGCAGTGGTGAGGTGTTTGTGGCCAGCGGTGTCACCAAGCTGATCAAGCCGGTGTACCCGGATGATCCCCTGCAAAGCGGCCGTAACGTGGTTCAGACCGAAACCTATGACCCCTGTGTCGGCCAGTGGACCCGTAACCCCACCAGCGCGGATCGGTCACTGCCACTGTACCCACGCCTGCACCTGCTGCCTAACGGCCACGTGATCTACAATGCCGGTGGCCAAGCCTTTAACCCCTTCGGCCAAGGCTACGACCAGGCCCTGTGGAACATCGTTTCCACCTACAACCCGGAAACCCAGCGCTGGAACGACATAGGCTACGCTGGCCTGCCCCTGCGTCTTGATGAATTGGGCTTGGGTCAGCTGACCAGCACCCTGAACATCACCAATCTCTCTCTTGGCCAGGTAACGGGGCTGCTGGGTGATATCCTTGGCAGCTCCGGGAATCTGCTGACGGCCTTTGACGACTTCAATGTCGACCCTGATCAGTTAAAAATGGCGGTTGCCGGTGGCATGCGTGGTTCCACCTCCTCCACCATGCTGCCACTGAGGCCTGATGCAGACGGAGTCTACCGCAAGGTTGAACTGCTGACCGCCGGGGGTGTGCCCAGTTACGCCGTGCTGACCAGCCCAGGCGGCTACCTGCCCATCACCCAGAGCCGCATCGATACCGTCACCACTGACAATGATGAAATCGATTACCAGTCCCGCTTGACCGGCCCTCTGAATGAACCCCGCTGGTACGGCACCAACGTACTGATGCCCGATGGCAGCGTTATGGTCTTCAGTGGCGGTAACCGTGATGGCGTTGTTGGACCTGGCCTGGATGCCCCTATCCGTACCGCTGAACGTTTCGATCCGGAAACCAGCGAGTGGTCGGTAATGGCTGAAGCCCATAACCCACGTACCTACCACAACACCGCCATTTTAATGCCTGATGGCCGGGTAATGATCGGTGGCCATGCACCGATTAACACCGCTTACCTGTCCCATATCGACCTGCAAGATCTAGGAATGTCCCCGAACGATGGCCGTGATCCTTCATTCGAGATCTATACCCCGCCATACGCCATGCGTGATGACCGGCCACAGATCCGGATGGCACCTGAAGCGGTTGAACCTGGCCGTAACTTCTCCATTCAGGTGAATGACCGCAATGTGGACAAGGTGATGCTGGTTCGCCGCACCGTAATGACTCACCTGATAGACGGTGATCAGCGGGCAGTGGAACTGACTATTACTGGTCGCAACGGCAACAACCTTGAGGTGGCTATGCCGGATAGCCAGAATGTGCTCCCCGCCGGTAAGTACATGCTGTTTGTCAGCAAGAAGGACGACACTATGCGCATCCCCTCAGTGTCGGCTTCCGTGACTGTGGTTAATCCGGAAATTGAGTGTCTGACAGCAGTATTGGAAGATAAAGCCCGTGACGCCATTGATCTCGAGCCGGGTGAGCAGTCCGGCACCCTCAATGGTCTGCTTGAAACTATCGGATTTTGATCATGAGAAGCGCAATTTTAGCGCTCATGGCCAGCAGTTTCCTGTTCAGTCAGGGCCTGCTGGCACATGGGCCCGAAGAATTTGAGGATGTGCCCCCAGGGTTGGTACAGGCAAACCTGACCGACAGACCAGCTGTAGAAGGCTTGCAACTGATGCTACTGGAAGGTCAGCAGCAGGGCCTGATGGTGAGCTACCAGGGTACTCAGCCGCTGATGCTCCATGGCAAGGCCAATGAGCCCTTCCTGCGCTTTAGTGACAATGGGGTTGAAGCCAATCTGGACAGCCGTACCTGGCAGCAAATGCAGGGTCAGAACAACAGCGGTGCAGATGACCAGTCCACGAACTGGGTTTCGGTAGCCAGCAACAACCGCTATGCCTGGATGGACCCACGCTTATCCACTGCAGCGCCCACCAGCAACACCGGTGAGCGCCAGACTCTGACCCAGTGGCAGATTGCCGTGACCCATGATGAGCAGCAATCCCATGTGGGCGGTGAACTTTACTGGCGCCCCCTGGCAGAAACTGACCATGACCATGACCATGACCATGACCATGACCATGACGATCATAGCCATGATCATTAAATACGGTAGTGAATAGTTACAATACACGTTAACGTCACTTGAAATAAAAAACCGCAGGCTCTCACCTGCGGTTTTTTTTGACACTGAATTCTCTGCTTCGTGAACGTGTTACTGACGAATGCCTTCCACTGAGAGAATCATTTCCACATTCTGGGCAGAAGGCCCCAGATCTTCAGGAATACCGAAATCTTTCAGAGTCAGGGTAGTCGTGCCTTCAAACCCCATACGATCACTGCCCCAGGGGTCTTCACCAGCACCCACCATCTTCATATCCAGCTCCACTTCCCGGGTTACGCCCCGCAACGTCAGATCACCGGTGACAATGGCGTGATCATCACTGTGCATGGCAATACTGGTGCTGCTAAAGGTGGCCTCAGGGTATTCATCCACGAACAGGAAGTCTTCACTGCGTAAGTGTTCGTCACGCTTGGTATGGTTGGAGTCGACGCTGCTGGTCTGGACGGTCACATTCACTGAGGACTTTTCGGGGTTTTCCCCGTCATAAACAAACTGGCCATCAAAATCGTTGAAACGACCATACAGGTAGCTGAAGCCCAGGTGGCCAATCTTGAACTGTACAAACTGGTGTGCCCCATCCCGGTCAAAGGCATAGGTGCCGCTGTGATCCTCAGCCTGAACCGGTGAAAGGGCCATAGTGGCGAACACAAAGCCTGCTGTGGCCAGGCGGGTCTTGTTAATTATCATTTTGCATAACTCCTGGGGTTCATTGGTAGCGAAGAAACCATCAATCTGCTGCATCCAATGTAAGCGTTCACCTTGGCACAGGAAACCAAAAGGTTTTGCTCACCTTGTTCAAATTGTTTGAGCAACCCCGTTGCGAAACACTAAACTCGTTTGCACTTGCTTACACCTGACTGCTTTTTATTACTGGCTTTTAATTCTACCTGTTGCCATGCTACTAATTCGGTAAAAAGCTGGCGTTACAGTCTGCTACTGAAGGCTTCTGGTGTGTTGGCGCAGCACCCACTAAGCTAATTATTGGCAATAACTCATAGTTAGCGCTTCGTTGCACCACTGTTCAGGAGTGAATCATGACCAGTCTCTTTTGTGTTAGGGATGATACCTATGCCGCCGTTTGATCCCCTGACCGTACCTACAGATTTGGACAAGGTAGGGTCATTTCTGAGCAGTCCGACACCCACTGCCAACTGGCTGGCCAGCTTCCAGGGGCTGACCTTACAAACCGCTCTACAGCCGATTTTCAGCATTTCCCACAAACGCATTGTCGGTTATGAAGCTCTGGTTCGCGCCCTGGACAATGACCAGTCTCCGGTGCTCCCTATGCACCTGTTTGATCTGCCCCATGACCAGACGGAAAACTTGCTGCTGGACCGACTATGCCGCTATCTGCATATTCGCAATTTCAGCGACTTGCCGGACAATATCAACTGGCTGTTCCTGAACGTATCCCCCAAAACCGTGGCCAACGGCACTCACCATGACGCCTTTTTTGGCCAGCTACTGGAGCTGACCGGCTTCCCCCCCCACCGGGTAGTGGTAGAAATCGTTGAGCAGCCGACGGATGACGCCGAACAGCTGCGGCGCACCGTAGAGTATTACCGCTCCCTCGGCTGCCTGACCGCTATTGACGACTTTGGCGCTGGCCACTCTAACTTTGAACGCATCTGGAACCTGCGCCCGGACATCGTCAAGCTGGACCGGCAGATGCTGGTGCGGGCCACTGAAGATAAGCGTACCCGGCAGATACTTAAAGGCATTGCTACCCTGTTACATCAGTCCGGCTGCCTGGTTCTGCTGGAAGGGGTTGAGACCCATGAGCAGGCGATGATTGCGGTGGATGCCGGGGTGGATTTCGTGCAGGGTTTTTACTTCTGCCGCCCCACCACGGAACTGGACAGCCTGGCACGGGGGGAAATTGATTTCGATAACCTGCTGAACGACTACAAGCACCTGCAACAGGACGTCACTGACCCGGCTCAGGGCATCGCCAATTTTTTCTCGGTACTGTTTGATGATGTGGTGGCGAAGCTTCAGCGGGGGGAGCCCTTCATTGACCCCTGCCGCTGTGTGGTTGAACACCACACCGTTTCACGCTGCTATCTGATTGATGAAAACGGGGTTCAGTTGCACGATTCCCTGTCTGCGGATAGCCGCCATGACAATCAGGACCTGCGTTTTCGCCCCCTGGAAGATACCTACCAGGCAGACTGGTACCGCCAGCATTACCTGCGCCGGGCCCTGCATAATCCCGCCAAAATTCAGGTCACACGGCCTTATCTCTCCGTGACCGGTGCCCATATGTGTATCACCCTGTCACTGTCATTCAATCATCTTGGGAAGACCCGTGTGTTATGCTGCGACATTCTGGCAGACTGACTCCCTGCGGCTATCAGGCAACGCCGCCAGCAATCGCTGCAAACTCAGCCCCTGCCCTGATCTGAAATAACCACGGATGTTCCATGGAAATTCATCTCGCCCCTATGGAGGGGCTGGTTGACCCCACCCTGCGACGGATTCTCACCAGCATTGGCGGTGTGGATCAGTGTGTCACGGAATTTATCCGGGTCTCGGATGTGCCCCTGCCCAGGCGGGTGTTTCACCGCACTGCCCCGGAACTGGCCCAGGGGGCGGTGACCGCCGCAGGAACGCCGGTACATGTGCAGCTTCTGGGCAGCCGTGGCGATATGCTGGCGGTGAATGCCGCCCGGGCTGCGGCTCTGGGGGCGCCGGTGGTGGATCTGAATTTCGGCTGTCCCGCTAAAACCGTCAACCGTCACCGGGGCGGTGCCATATTACTGCAGGAACCGGAAGTGCTGTACCAGCTGGTCAGTGCGGTACGGGGGGCCCTGCCCGGGGATATTCCGGTAACCGCCAAAATGCGCCTGGGTTACACCGACAAGTCCCTGGCCGTAGAGTGCGCGCAGGCCCTGGAAGCCGGCGGTGCCGCCAGCATTACCGTCCATGCCCGCACCAAAACCGATGGCTACAAGCCCCCCGCCTACTGGCCCTGGATTGACCGTATCCGGGAGGCGGTAAAGGTGCGGATAGTGGCCAATGGCGAGGTATGGACCCTGGCGGATTATCACCAGTGCCGGACGGAAAGTGGTTGTGAGGATGTGATGCTGGGCCGGGGCCTGATTGCCCGGCCGGATCTGGCGCTACAGGTGCGCCAGGCCCTGGCCGGTGAAACGGTCACTCCCATGACCTGGCAGGATTTTCACCCCTGGCTGGTGGATTTCTATGATGAAGTGGTGGCGGACTTTGACGGCCGCCATGCCCCTGGGCGGCTAAAGCAGTGGCTGAATTACCTGCGCCTGAGCTACCCGGAGGCTGAAACCCTGTTCCGGCTGGTGCGGCGGGAAAAAGACATCGCTACCATTCACCGCCAGTTGTCTGAAGCGGCGCATTTGACCGCTACAGTTCCCGCCCCCAAGACAGCCACGGCAATAGTCTAAAGAGCGATATCCGCCAGATTGCCTTTGCTTTCCAGCCAAATACGCCGGTCTGGTGCACGCTTTTTCCCCAGCAGCATATCCATATTGTCGTCGGTGCCGTCACCGTCAACCAGGGTTAACTGCACCAACCGGCGGGTGTCCGGGGCCATGGTGGTTTCCCGCAATTGCAGGGGGTTCATCTCACCCAGGCCCTTAAAACGCTGGGTATTGATCTTGCCTTTGCGCTTCTCCGCTGCGAGCCGGTCCAGAATGCCCTGCTTCTCGTGCTCATCCAGGGCATAAAAGGTCTCTTTGCCCAGATCAATCCGGTACAGGGGTGGCATGGCCATAAACACATGGCCGGCTTCCACTAACGGGCGGAAGTGCTTTACAAACAATGCACACAGCAGCGTGGCAATGTGCAGGCCGTCTGAGTCTGCATCCGCCAGCACACACACCTTGCCGTAACGCAGCCCCTTGAGATCATCCGAGCCCGGATCAACACCGATGGCCACGGCAATATCGTGCACTTCCTGGGAGGCCAGTACCTCACCGGGGTCCACTTCCCAGGTGTTAAGGATCTTACCCCGCAGAGGCATCACCGCCTGAAATTCCCGGTCCCGGGCCTGCTTGGCGGAGCCCCCGGCGGAGTCCCCTTCCACCAGAAACAGCTCACCCCGGCTCACATCCGTGCCGGAACAGTCCGCCAGTTTACCCGGCAGGGCCGGGCCGGATGTGACCCGCTTACGGGCCACCTTCTTGGAGGCCTTCAGGCGGCGCTGGGCATTGCCGATAATAAATTCCGCCAGCTCTTCCGCCACATCCGTGTGCTGGTTCAGCCACAGGCTGAAAGCATCTTTTACCACCCCGGAAATAAAACCTGCCGCTTCCCGGGACGAGAGCCGCTCCTTGGTCTGGCCAGAGAACTGCGGCTCCTGCATCTTGAAGGACAGCACGTAGCTACAACGGTCCCAGATATCCTCAGGGCTCAGCTTGACCCCCCGAGGCATCAGGCTGCGAAACTCACAGAATTCCCGCATGGCTTCCAGCAGCCCGGTGCGCAACCCGTTCACATGGGTGCCCCCCTGGGCGGTGGGAATCAGGTTAACGTAGCTTTCCGCCACCATGTCGCTGTCTTCCGGCAGCCATTGCAGGGCCCAGGTGACCTCTTCGGTGTTACCCGCCAGGCTGCCGGTAAACGGCTGCTGGGGCAGGCACAGACGGTCCGTGAGGGCGCTGCGCAGGTAATCCGTCAGGCCATCTTCATAAAACCATTCGTCTTTCTCGCCGGTGGCCTTCTGGGTAAAGGTCACGGTCAGGCCCGGGCACAATACCGCCTTGGCCCGCAGATTGTGCTGCAGGCGCTGAATGGAGAAGCGCGGGTTTTCGAAGTAGGAAGGGTCTGGCAGAAATGTAAGGGTGGTACCGGTATTGCGCTTGCCGACGGTATCAATGACTTCCAGCTCGCTGACCTTGTGGCCGTTTTCAAACAGCAGTCGATAAACATTGCCATTGCGGCGGATCAGCACTTCCAGCTCCAGGGAGAGGGCATTCACTACGGAAACCCCGACCCCGTGCAGGCCACCGGAGTATTGGTAATTTTCTTTGGAGAATTTACCCCCCGCATGGAGCCGGGTCATGATCAGCTCGACCCCGGGCACGCCTTCTTCTTTATGGGCATCCACCGGCATACCCCGGCCATCGTCACTGACCGACAGCCGGCCATCCTCATGAAGTACCACATCAATGCGTTTAGCATGCCCCCCAAGGGCCTCATCCACGCTGTTATCAATGACTTCCTGGGCCAGGTGATTGGGGCGGCTGGTATCCGTATACATCCCCGGGCGCTTGCGCACCGGGTCCAGGCCCTTGAGTACCTCGATGGCATCGGCATTGTAGGTGTTTGACTGGGTCATGGAGGGTGTTTCCTGCAGTAATAAGGCAATGATAAGGCAATGATAAGGCAGTGTCAGGGGCATAATGTAGCAGACTTTGGCGCCTTCAGTTACCCAGGGGCACAGGCCCGCCCGGCTGATCCAGCCATCTGCTACCATACTGCCTGCAACCGGGCAGATCACCGGGCAACGGGTCTGCCAGAGACAGCAGTAACTGACTTAACGCTGGGGATGCGACACGGACAGGGGAAAGCCCTCTGCTTCCAGCTCCACACTCAGGCTGCGCCAGCCACTGGGGGGTATGGCCATGGCCACACAGGGGGTGGTAATGACCTGAGCCAGCATGCTGCCGGGGTCCGGCTCGGTGGCCGCCAGTTGCAGACTGATCCGGTCTTCTGCGCTGGCACTGGCCCGCTCCAGCCGGGCACCGTAGCCGGGGGTCGGGCGCTGCCCCAGGGCTACCAGCAGCACATAGTCACCCCCCTCCAGGGCCTTGACCAGGGGCTCATGGAGCCCGCCGTGCATGGAGGGCAGATCCTCAGGGTCTGTCACCAGGGTGAGTTGCGCACCGGAGTAGCCGCAGTGGTTGGCCTGCCCCAGTTCCCGTACGCCACTGGCAGCGCCCTGGGCGGGAGAATGGAAGAACTGACAGCCCCCCAGTACGATGCTGGCGAGCAGGGTCATGGTAATGCCGGGAATGTTTGCCATGGATCACCTCGTGGCTGGCGGTGAAATGCTTACGGCACTGCCCCGGAGCTTTACCGGGTTTATTGTTGCTGCCGTGGCTGAGAGCCCAGGGTGGACTGTGAGCTTACCGGCAATAGGTATCGGGTAGTCATGGTCACCGTTTTGCGCGTCTCCGGAGTAATGGTAATCGCCTGAGCGCCCCCTGTCTCGGGGAATTCACTGCAGGCTTCCCCGTCTTCACACAACAAACCGTTATTATCAATGTCAGTGCCCGCGATCAGCAGGTAATCCCCAGGGGGAATTTCCCGGGGGTCGAAACGAAACTGGTAGCGCCCATCAACCGCCTCGGCAATGGTCTCATGGAAATCGTCTTCCGTGATATCGCCATTACTGTCCACCGGGATCAGCTGTACATAGTGTCTCCCGGCATTGCGCTGACTCTCATCAACAGGTACCTGAACGGATACCGGCAGGGAAAACTCCCGTGGAAGATCACCGCTTTGGGCGCTTTTATAGCTGATCTGCAGATCACCTCGTTGGGCTGTGTCCGGTGGGAAAGCATTGCGTAATAGCTGTATACGAAAGCGGTTATCACCCATGGAGTCCACCGTAAACCAGTCTTGAACGCCATTCACAATCACCTCGGTAATGCTGTCTTGTGGGTTGCCGGCAACACGGAACTCCAGCGTCTGGGAGTCAACGCCATGGGTAAAAACGATCTGGCGCTGATCCGGCACCAGTACGGCAAGATCAGTAATGCGATCCCCCAGGGCCAATAAACTGCTGGTGTCCAGCAAACCGCGGCCACGGCGCTCACTGAACGGCTGTTCCACCACATCATGCAGGCGCTGCTCCCGGTTCAGTGCCGCAATAATGGCCGGCAGGTGCTCCCGGTTAAGGGGCCCTGACTGGTTCTCCAGAAGTAACGCCAGGGCACCGGCCACATGGGGGCTGGCCATGGAGGTGCCGAGCAGGCCCACCGTTGCCGGTTGCTGGTCCTCATCGACCCCGGCACTCCATACAAAACGCTGGTTTTCGCCACAATCAGAGCCGCCGCCCCCACCGGGTGCCACCAGGTCCAGCCAGAAACCAAAATTGGAGAACTCAGACATTTGCCCGATACAGTCAACTGCCCCAACGGCCAGGACCGAGTCATAGGCCGCCGGAAACAGTTGCCGCCTGCTGGCATCGTTACCCGCTGCAGCAACCACCACAATGCCCGCCTGGCGTGCTCTTTCTATAGCCTCCCGCAGCCCGGGGGAATCCCCTGAGGTGCCCAGGCTCATATTGATAATATCCGCCCTGGGATTGCCATCATTGACGACCCAGTTTACCCCGGCAATCACGCTATCAATCGAGCCTTCGAGGTTTTCCAGTACCTTTACCGGAATCAGCTGGGCATTGAAGGCCACACCGGTAATCCGCCCATTGTCACGAAAACTGGCTGCCACCGTACCCGCCACATGAGTGCCATGGAATATACCGCTGTCCAGAGGCGGTGTTTGCGGGTTAATGGCATTGAAACAGTTTTCGGTAAAAGGAGTGCTGCACTGAATGTTGTCATCCAGATCGGGATGCCAGCTATTGCCGGCGCCATCCGGCGAAAACACTCCCGTGTCCAGGACCGCAACCCGGATACCTGAACCACTGAGCCCGGAGGCCCAGGGCCCGGCCTCACCCGCAGGCGCGTTTAATTCCACGAGGCCATAATGCCATTTCTGGAGGGGGAGAAAGTCGTTCTCGCCCGCAGAACTTGCCAGGCTGCGTACCACATAATTGGGTGAAGCAGAGGCAATAGTGGGGTCTTCCTGCAGTTCACGAATCCACTCCAGAGTGGCTTGGCGGTCAGCCCCAGGTGCTGTGCTGCTCAACAGACCAATACGGTGCTCACTGATGCCACCCCTCTGGGCAGGCATCTGCCAACGCCGGGTCAGGTCTCCCAGTATTCGCTGACTGACCGGGGCCAGTCGTGACTGTACCGAGGAAACCAGACCAATGGGCTGCTCAACCAGGGTGACAATGGCCTCCCCCAAAATAAACTCAGCCCCGCTGACAGGGTCCATGGAATTGGTAGTGGCAGGGGTGGTGCTGATCAGATAACGCAGCGGTGGCCCCCCGGTGGTCTCGATGTGCAGGGTATGAAGACCGTCCTGTTGCGCCACCAGCACCCGGTTGGGACTGGAAGGATCACTTTCCTGGTCTACGGTTTCTCCTCCGTCAGGACCCACCAGCCGGGTATTTACATGGATGCTACTGTCATCACGAAGGGCATTGAAAAACCGCAGGCTAACCCCCTGCCCCGCCAACATGGGCAGTTGAAAAGCATCTTCAGGGTCCTGGGGATAAGGGAAAGGCGTGAAAAACTCCGAGGGGGCGGGGTAATCACCGGCCTGATGACTGACAAACCCCGCCAGCAACACATCCCCTGGCAACGGTGGGCTTTGCAGGGCATCGATACGGGTCCCTTCCAGAATATCCACTGCGGTATCCTGATCGACCCGGGTCCCCTGCTCCATAAGAATGGTGCCGGTGAGTGCCGGCGCTTCGCGGTTGGCGGACAGGGCACTGCCACCGTCACATCCTGCCAACAACCACACCAACATCAGAACAACCGGGTAGCGGCGACAAAGGGATGTCGCAGCGGCTGAGAGATTGAGGGCATTCAGGGAAATCATGATAACGAACCTGACAACGTGGGAGTGGATACCGGACTGATACCCAGACTCCTGCAAGATAAGATTAGCGGCTTCCAGCTACAAATACAGTTCGCTAGCCAACAGGGCCAGGGTGGCAAAGACCTGAACTACTTCTATTAATAGTTCAGGTTACTGTCAGTGATGTGAAGTATGACAACCAGAACCCGCATCACAAATTCTGCCCAGGAAAGATACGATCGCCATATACTAAGAGATGCGCCCGGATTTCTCCGGGCTCACCATAGGGGCCAAATGTCAACGTAACCTGGTGTTTTGGCAGCTCAGAACCACCGGGACTATTCCCGGTCGGAAGCGGTGCATTCCGATGCGGTGGGATTTTCCCGGCAGCGTACCCGGCGAAGCAGGGTCAACATCTCCCCGTCATAGACCCGGGATACCTGGTTGCCATTATCATCCACACCGTCCCGTAACTGGATGCGGTTCTGGCGGAACATTTCCTGGTAGTCATCAACATCCTCTTCCGGAATATCCACCCAAACCGCATCAGGGATGTCCCCCTCAAAGCTCATGACGATATCCATGGCTTCCTCAAACATGTCGTAGGCCACTTCCCGGGCAGCCTGGGCGCTGGCGGCATCCACCGCATCTGCCCGGGCAATAATCTGGGCGGTGAGTTGCCCCAGGGGGTAGCGGATAATGCCCCCATCACCGCGAATGCCCCGGTGCAATTCCAGGGCCTCATAAGCCATGGCCGGGGCATAAGCGGCGTCTACCGAGCGGTTGTTGAACTTACCGCCGAAGTTGGTGATGTCTGAAGGCTCCACACTGGCACCCACGTAATTGACCATATGAATCGCGTCCGGATGATAATCCAGAGCCGCAATGCGCTTGCCTGCCAGATCCTCCACCGTGTCCATGGTGCGGTCAGTGACAAACAGATAGCCGGCACCAATGGGGAAAACCCCCAGCACATGATAATCCTCTCCGGAGAGCTGGTTCGCCGCCTGCTCGCTGGCCAGCACCGCCAATACGGTTTGCAACTCCTGGTAGGAAGGGATGGCGCCCACGGCCCCAATGGTGCCGGCAAAGCGGTTAAAACGCCGGGTTCGAATATCCGTGGCCGCCAGCACGTCGCAGGCACCGGCAGAGAAGTCTGCCAGGGCAACCCCCTCATCGGTGTAGGGTTTCAGGTTCAACCGCACCCCATGCTCCCGCATGCGCATGGCATAATCCTGCATAAACCGGAACTGGTCTCCGGCGGAGCCGATCAGGTCAAACACGCAGGTATCAATCGGCTCCTGGGCCTGGGCAGTAACGCCGAGGTTTCCAAGGACAAGGGTGCTGGTAAGGGCCAAGGTGGCCAAAGGTCGAAACGCCATCATTGTTCTCCTGTTATAGGTGACAAGCGGGGTTAAGGTGGAACGTAAAGATCAGGCTGGGTCATCCAGCGCTTCGACGCGGTGATGGGGGACAGGTTCCGGGGGGCGGAGGGGAATGATGGAACCTGCTTCACGCTTTCAGCATTTACAGAAAAAAACCGCTGACGGGGGTTCCACCAGCGGTTTTGACAGTGCCCTGCAGAGCTACTCCCGGTCAGAGGCGGTACACTCCGAAGCGGAGGGGTTTTCCCGGCATCGGATACGCCGTAACAGTGTCAGCATTTCGCCGTCGTACACCTTGGGGACAGCATTACCATTGCTATCGTGGCCGTCACGCAACTGAATGCGGTTCTGGCGGAACATCTCCTGGTACTCATCGATGTCATCGGGGGGGATATCCACCCACACATGATCTGGAATATCCTCTTCAAAGCGCAGGACAATTTCCATCACATCGTGGAACATGCCAAAAGCCACCTCCCGGGCCTTCTGAGCCATCTCAGGTTCCAGCACACCGGTTCGGGCAATAACCTGTCCCGTCAGATGTCCCAGGGGGTAACGCACAATACCCCCGTCATCCCGCACTCCCCGGTACAGCTCAAGGGCCTCGTAAGCAAAAGCCGGGGCATAAGCGGCATCCACTGAACGGTTATTGAACTTGCCACCGAAGTTGGTTACATCTGAAGGCTCTACACTGCCCCCCACGTAGTTCACCATATGAATCGCATCTGGCATGTACTCCAGGGTAGCAATACGCTTGCCCGCCAAATCCTCCACCCGCTCCATGGTCCGGTCAGTAATGAACAGATAGGCGGCACCTGCCGGGAAAATCCCCAGCACCTCGTAATCGTCATTGCTTAAATGGCCTGCAGCACCTTCAGTGGCCAGAACCGCCAACACGGTTTCCAGCTCACGGTAGGAGGGTATGGCGCCCATGGCCCCAAGGGTGCCGGCAAAGCGGTTAAAACGCAGAGTGCGTAAATGGGTGGCGGCCAGGACATCACACTCCCCAGCGGAAAATTCCGCCAGGGCAACCCCCTCATCGGTATAGGGTTTGAGATTAATGCGCACTCCGAGATCCCGCATCTGCATGACATAGTCCTGCATCAACCGGTACTGGTCCCCTGCGGACCCAATCAGATCAAAAACACAGGCATCGATGGTTTTTGGCGCCGTGGCCGATGCGACACTACCCATGGATGCCAGGCCCAGGGCAGTCGCCATAACAGCTTTTACCAGCAAACCCGTCGCCATAATACCTCTCCTGTTAATGGAAATGGCAATCAGTAAAACCGCCCGGGCCCATAATGCATTAGTCATTTGGGGCTTACTCCCGGTCTGAAGCCGTGCACTCAGAGGCCGACGGGTTTTCACGGCAGCGGATACGGCGCAGCAGGGTCAGCATTTCCCCGTCATAAACCTTGGCGACGCCGTTGCCATTGCCGTCATCCCCATCACGGAGCTGAATCCGGTTCTGGCGGAAGACTTCCTGGTATTCGTCGATATCATCTCCAGAAATATCCATCCAGACGTGATCGGGAATATCCTGTTCAAAGCGCATGACCGTTTCCATGACATCCCCAAACATGCCATAAGCCACCTCCCGGGAGGTTTGCCCCAGCTCCTTATCCAACACACCGGCACGGGCAATTATCTGAATGGTGATCTGGGACAGAGGGTAGCGGACAACCCCACCGTCATCACGGATACCCCGGTACAGCTCCAGGGCTTCATAAGCAAAACCCGGTGCAAAGGCGATGTCCACAGAACGGTTGTTGAACTTGCCACCAAAGTTGGTGATGTCAGACGGTTCTACACTGGCACCCACGTAGTTCACCATATGGATGGCATCAGGCATGTAGTCCAGGGTGGCTACCCGCTTGCCGGCCATGTCATCAGCGGTTTCCATGGTCCGGTCCGTGGTGAACATAAAGGCCGCTCCGGCAGGGAAAATGCCCAGGACTTCATACTCCTCATTGGCCATGTGTTTTGCCGCGCCGGGGCTGGCCAGTACTGCCATGGCAGTTTCCAGCTCTTTATAAGACGGGATGGCGCCCACTGCCCCGATAGAGCCGGCAAAGCGGTTAAACCGCTGGGTCCGCATATGTGTCGCCACCAGCACATCACATTCCCCGGCGGAGAATTCTGCCATGGCCACCCCTTCATCAGTGTAAGGCTTGAGGTTAAAGCGCACACCGTGATCACGCATCTGCAGGGCATAGTCCTGCATTAGCTGGAACTGATCGCCGGAAGAGCCGATCAGGTCAAAGACGCAGGCATCAATAGCCTGATCAGCCTGGGCATTACCAGCCAAAGACAAGGTGCCCGAAAGGGCAGCGATTACCAGGGCTCTCAGTCGCATAATTGTTCCTCCTGTTTCTGTTTTTATGGGTTAAATCCACGGCAACTTACAGATTACCAAGAGTTTAGTGAGCCATAGGCAGGGCCAGTTCACGGTTTTCACCGTTAATCCTCACAAGCCTAGAAAAGTGTCATTGAGAACTAAATATGCCGCAATACCGGTGAAGCACCCTCCTCCAAAAGGGGGGGCCAGGGTGCTGCACCGGTCAATGCTATGACGTAAAACTCATTGGTAAAAAAACAGGGGAACAAAGGCCACTAGCAGCAAGGTGGTGGACATCACCACCAGGGGCAATATCAGGCGCTGGTAGCGCTGGTAGAAACTGCCATGCAAGTCAGGAATCAATGCTTCCCTGGCGCCTACCACCTGCCGGGTAAGCAGGTGGTTCAGGGCCACGGGTGGCGTCAGGTAGCCAAGCTCAAAGGCCACCAGGGTCACTATCCAGAAATGCAGTGGCTCTATCCCAAGCCCCAGGGCTGGCTGGGCAATAGTGGCAGAGACCAATACCACAGCAGCAAAGGGGTCCATGAACATGCCGATAAGGGTCAGCATAAAGACCAGCGCCAGCATCACCAGCCATACTGAGGTGGCATGATCAGGGAACACAGTGGAAACCAGATCGGAACGCTCCAGCACCCCCCCCACAGACATGGAAAGGGCCATCAATGTCAGCAGCGCGCCGGTATGCACCGCCGATTCACTGGCTCCCGTGGAAATCCGACGTCCCCAGTCCAGGACTCGCCGGCGGCCCTTCTGGGAGTCCATCAATACCAGCATGATCATGATCATCGGCAGGATCATGGGGGCGGTGAACTCGTTAAAGCGCATGCCCAGACCGAGACGGAAGAAAAGCACCACGGCAACGATCATGACCACATAGGGGATCAATGGTTGTAACAGCTTTAAGGATGCCCTGGCCGCCTCCCGCTTGTTGATGACCCGGGGCTTCCACTCCCCTTCTGTGGCGCAGACCATGAATGAAAACAGACTGGCAGAAAGGATGAACACCCAGAAGCCCACCGTGTAGAGCTCCACCGTGGTCACTTCCCGGTTCAGGGCAGAAATAATGACTATCAGCAAACAAGGATTCAGCACTACACCAAGACTGCCGGACATGGCAGTGGTGGCCAGTGACAATTGGCGGCCTGCACCGGCACGGCGCAGCTCATCGTAAACGGTCCCCCCCACGGCCAGAATAAAAATGCCGGAGGCACCGGTAAAGGCGGTGGGGAATGCCGTACCGAAAATCACCAGTGAAGCCAGTGCCGCTGGAGGTAACTGCCAGGGGTGCAGGGCATTCAACAGTCGCTCGGGGATGGTGGTCTGCTTTAGCATCATGCCCACAAAGACATACAGGGCAACGTTAATAAACATGCCGGAGTGGCTGACCAATTGATTAACGGAAACCCCCAGCCCGGCAGAACGCCAGTTAACCTCATATTCCGGATGAAACAGGTTACCCGCGTTCATAAAATACAAGGTGCCCACCACCCCCATGACGGTATACAGGGGGGGCACCAGGCTACTGGACAGGGTCAGGCGCCCCTTTGGCAGGGTTTCCGGCACCCGGATCAGGCGAAACAGGTTAATCATGGCAAGCACTGCAAATACCATAATCAACCCGTGCTGCAATGCCTGAATAGCCTGGGTGTCCGGAATGGTGCTTAGATTGCGCATATAGTTGTTCAGGGAGAAGATCATCAGGCCACTCAACAGCAACTGCCAGCCCTGAGCGATCCGCCAGTCAACCCGGTTCAGTGGGGGACGTAGCGCGATATGTTCGTTACTGAAAGCAGCGGTGGCGGCACCGATACCGATCAGGAGAATAAAGAGATAGCTGGAAAGGGCCATATTATCGGTCAGCCATTTCCCCATGGAACGCTCCACCCCCTTATAGGCCACCAGCATCGGTGTTATGCGCCCCTGCTGCTCTTCAAAGCGCTGATGGCTGCGCTCGCAACGCTCCACATTACGTTCTACCGAGCGGCGAATGGCGTCTTCGTCTGGCCCGAAACTCCCCCCCAGGTCAAAACCGCCCTCTTCTTCCGCGGCCATTTCCTGCCGGACCCGCTGGGCAATATCCACATTCAAATCACAACGGGGCTCACTGGCCCAGGGGTTCAGGGTGTAATAACCCGACCAGATCTGCTCCCCCATGGACAACATGCGGGAGTGCAATGAACTGCCTAAACCCAGAAGCAAGACAACGATCAGTAGCGTGACCACCACAATGCCATGAAGCCGGCGCCCCCAATGGGGCCTGGCCATTCCCTGCTGAATGCGATTGGGGTCAATCATGAATATCGCAGCCTCTGTGTTGTTGTGAATGGTGACCCGGAAAAAACCAGGCTAGTTGTTATTCCCTCAGCATAAACTTCACTTACAACCGGCTTCTGCACTTTCTCAGGGCAAAATAAAGCCGCCGTCAAAAGACCCAACGGCGGCTCTGGAAGGGCCAGGGGTTACAGCAGCCCTTCGGTGTCGATATCCTCCCTGGGCTCACGTTCTTTACTGATTCGTCCAAAACGGTTACCGGGAGTTCTGTGGCCGTAACGGGTGGTCCAGATCCGATCAGACACCGCCATGGCCACCTCCATACCGCCTCTGTCCACCATCAGGTAACGGGGGTTCGCTTCAAAGCGGCTCTCTGCTTCCGCCAGATACGCCAGGGCATCCGCAGCCACTTCCATGTTGCCCACGTTTTCAGCCATCACCAGCTCCAGGGCGATAGCGGTTCGCAGCCCGCCATTAATCGCGGTCTGGCGATTCATGGCCATAACCTTCCAGGGGTCGTCAACGGATGCAGGGCGGTTATCGGGCAACAGCACCCAGATAATGGCCCGCAGGTTCCCCGGAATACCGGCCCATTTGTCATTTTTCAGGCATACCGCCGCCCGCTCTACCTGAGAGGCCAGGGCCCGGGAAACACCCGCCTGGCCACCTGATTTGGCGTCATCCATGACAGCCTGGGCACCACTCAGCAGGGCCATCATAAACGTCAGCTCGTCTTGATCGTTGCGGTAACTGGGACACATCAGATCCTCTGCCCCGGGGTCAAAACGGTAGGCTTTCATACCCCGCTCAAAGGCCTTCAGGCGGCGACTGGCGGTAGCAGCATACTTGTGTTGCATTTGGGTACGGGCATCACGCATTTCCGTGTTGTTGTCCTGGTATGAGGCCCGTAAATACCGCAGCTCCTGCTCAACGGCTTCCCGCTCACTGCATATTCCTGCCAGCACCTGTAACAGGGTGCCGGTGGTATTCGGTTCAGAGGTGACCCGGGAGAACGAAAACACCAGAGGGTCAAGGGCCTCACCCATGGCACAGGCCATGCCCACATCATCCATTTGCAGCACATAGGGGGTAGCGTCCCTTTCCGCATAGCCGGTCACAATCTGGCCTACCGGGGTGTATATGGGATGAAAACCGGAGCAGCCTGCCAACCACAGGGCAGCAACACCCGTAATCAGGACTGCAGGAACCGACCGCCATGAGCGGGGAGTAAAACGGGTTGGCATGAAGGCTCTCCTAGAGAATTATTATGAATGATGCACAGAGCAGGAAATGCAGGCTCACAGCAGGCCGTCCGTATCAATGTTTTCCCTGGCAGGGCGTTCATCACTGACACGTCCAAAACGGTTAAGGGGGGTGCTGTAACCATAACGTCGGGTCCAGACCCGGTCGGACACAAAGCGGGCAATTTCCATCCCTGCCAGATCCACCATGCGGTACTCCGGATTGACCTGGAAGTCACCTTCAGAGGCTGCCAGCAGCGCCAGCACTTCGGCGATGGTGTCGTTACGCCCCAGGTTCTCCGCCATAACCAGTTCCAGCACGATAGCGGTGCGCATACCGCCGTTCATAGCCAGTTGCCGATTGTCCGCCATACTGGCCCAGGGGTCGGTGATCTCATCAGGCCGACTGTCTGGGAGCAGGCTCCAGACCAGAGCCCGCAGGTTGCCCGGCAACCCGGCCCACTTGGTGTTGTCGAGACAGGTGGCAGCCCGCTCGATCTGTAACGCCAGCCCTCTGGAAACCCCTGCACCGCCGCCCCCTTTGGCGTCGTCCATAACCGCCTGTAAACCGCTGACCAGGCCTAACATAAATGTCAGCTCATCCTGGTTGTTGCGGTAGCAGGGGCAGACCGGCACATCGGCGGAAGGGTCAAAGGCAAAGGCCCGCATGGCTCGATTGAAAGACGCCAGCCGTCGCCCTGCATTCACCTCATAGCGGCGCTGCATGGCGGTGCGGGCGTCCTGGATTTCTTCAGTAACGTCCTGGTGGCCGGCGCGCAGGTAGCGCAACTCTTCATACTGGGCCTCACGTTCACCGCAGATGCCCGCCAGCACCTGCAGCAGAGTGCCGGTGTTTTCAGGGGCCACGGTCACCCGGGAAAAGGAGTACAACAGGGGGTCCAGAGCCAGCCCCAGGGAACAGGCGATGCCCACATCGTGCATTTCCAGCACATAGGGGGTGTTATGGGTTTCAGCATACCCGGACAGGGCCTGGCCTGTAGGGGTGTAAATAAGATGAAAACCACCGCAACCGCTCAGCACCGTGGCAGCCATGCCAGCTGTTACTATCTGGCGCACCCGCATCTTGCACAGCCACATCTTGCGCACTAACACCTGGCACACCAACCACCAGGAGCGGGGATGTAAACGGTTTGGCATGGTGGCTCCCTGAAATCATTATTGGCGTTTTATTAGCGGGTTTAAGATTACCAAGAGTTCAGGGATGGATAGGCGGAGCCAGTTCACGGTTTGGCCTGATTTTCCTCTTAAGCCACTAAATCCCTGTCTAAACGGGAAATACATCCATAAAAAAAGCCGCCTGGGGAGTAGTCCCCCAGGCGGCTTTATCAGGCAGTGTTGCTGTTAGCTGTAGAAGAAGACCGGAACAAAGGCCACCAACATCAGCGTTATGGACATCACCAGCAAAGGCAGAAGCAGCCGCTGGTAGCGCTGGTAGAAGCTGCCTTCCAGCTCCGGAATCAGCGCCTCCCTGGCACCCACCACCTGCCGGGTCAGCAGGTGGTTCAATGCCACGGGGGGCGTTAAGTACCCCAGCTCGAAGGCCACAAGGGTCACGATCCAGAAGTGCAGCGGATCTACCCCAAGGCCGATGGCGGGGGAGGCAATGGTGGCCGATACCAGTACTACCGCCGCGAAGGGGTCCATAAACATACCAATAATGGTCAGCATGATTACCAGCGCCAGCATCACCAGCCAGATGGAGCCGGCCTGATCCGGGAAGATGGCAGATACCAGGTCAGAGCGTTCCAGAATGCCGCCCACAGACATGGACAGGCCAATCAGAATCAGCAGGGCGCCGGCGTGTACCGCCGACTCACTGGCACCGATAGAGATCCGCCGGCCCCAGTCAACCACACGACCCATGCCTTTCTTGGAGTCCATCAGCACCAGCATCAGCATGACCACAGGCAGAATCATCGGCGCTGTGTATTCGTCAAAACGTACACCCAGCACCATGCGGAAGAAGAGCACCACCGCGATGATCATGACCACGTAGGGAATCAGCGGCTTCAGTGCCCGCAATGACTCCATGGCGGCCCTGCGCTTGCTGATGGCCCGGGGCTTCCACTCACCTTCAGTGGCACAGACGGTAAAGGAGAACAGGCTGGCTGAGAGGATAAATACCCAGAAGCCGACGCTGTAAAGCTCAACCGTGGTCACTTCCCGGTTCAGGGCCGCAATTACCACAATCAGCAGGCAGGGGTTCAGTACCACACCCAGACTGCCAGACATGGCAGTGGTTGCCAGAGACAGCTGTCGACCGGCACCGGCACGGCGCAGTTCGTCATAGATGGTGCCACCCACTGCCAGAATGAAAATACCGGAAGCACCGGTAAAGGCGGTGGGGAAGGCCGTGGCAAATATCACCAGTGAGGCCAGGGCCGCCGGTGGCAATTGCCATGGGTGAACCGCTTTCAGCAGCCGCTCCGGAATGGTGGTCTGCTTGAGCATCATACCCACGAACACGTACAGGCCAATGTTGATAAACAGATTGGCGTGGCCGGTCATCTGGTTGATATAGACACCCAGGCCTGCAGAGTTCCAGTTTACGGCAAACTCAGGATGGAACAGGTTGCCAATACCGACAAAGTACATAAAGCCGGTAAAGCCCATCACGCAATACAGCGGTGGCACCAGGGTGCTGGTGAGGGTCAGGCGCCCCTGTGGCAGGTCATCGGGTATCTTGACCAGGCGAAACAGGTTAATCATTGCCAGCAGACTGAACACCGTAATCCAGGCATTCTGCAATGACTGCATACTGTCTGTGTCCGGTATCCGGGTCAGGTTGAACAGGTAGTTATTGATGGAGTACACCATCAGGCAGTTCACCAGCAACTGGGCACCCTGGGATACCCGCCAGTCGACCCGGTTAAGAGGCGGACGCAGGGCAATATGCTCATTACTGAAAGCCGCGGTGCCGGCACCAATACCCATCAGGATAATAAACAGGTAGGTGGATAACCCCATATTATCCGTTAGCCATTTGGCCATGGAGCGTTCCACCCCCTTGTAGGCCACCAGCATCGGGGTGATCCGTTCCTGTTGCTGTTCAAACGTCCGGTGGCTGCGTTCACAACGCTCCAGATTACGTTCAATAGAGCGACGAATGGAATCCTCGTCTGGCCCCATATCACCGCCAAGGTCGAAGCCGTCATCTTCCTCTGCTTCCATTTCCTCCTGAACGCGACGCTCAATGTCCACGTCATATTCACAGGTTGGCTGGGAGGCGCTGGGGTTAAGGGTGTAATACCCGGGCCAGATCTGCTCACCCATGGACAACATGCGCGAGTGTAAAGAGCTGCCTAACCCCAGCAACAGCACCACAATCAACAATGTAACAACAATGACACCGTGCAGACGCCGGCCCCAATGGGGCTTGGCGACGCCCTGCTCAACGCTCTGAGGTTCGACCATGACGAAAACGCCTCAATGTTTTTATTGGCTAAAGAATTTACAGAAATGACCGGGAGAGTACCCCCCGGTCAGACAGGACATGACGGGGGATTACTCCCGGTCAGACGCAGTACACTCTGAACCGGAACCATCCTGACGGCAACGCACACGGCGCATCAGGGTCAGCATATCGCCGTCATAGACCTTGTTGACAGAGTTGCCAGCAGAGTCTACGCCATCCCGGAGCTGAATCCGGTTCTGACGGAACATTTCCTGGTAGTCATCGATATCAGCATCCGGGATATCAACCCAGCTGGAATCAGGAATATCTGCTTCGTAGCGCTTGATCAGGTCCATGGTGTCATCGAACATATCGAAGGCCACTTCACGGGACTGTTGCGCCATATCAGCATCCAATACCCCTTTACGGGCA
>REBR01000060.1 GCA_007692645.1 Halomonadaceae bacterium
AGAATGACCACCAGTCCGGCCAGCCACAGCAGTTTAATGGCAGGGGTTGCCAGGTCTGCTGTCAGTATCAGCAGGCTGCTCAGGGTGCCCAGCAGGAGCCAGCCAATAATGGCGGCTAGGCGCCCGGAACGGGCCAGAACCACACCGACTGCCGCAAGCAACCAGAACCAGGGGTCGATAATAAACAGGCTGTCGCCGTAGAACCAACGGTCATCAAAGGGCATTAACAACCTGACCCCGTAGGTATTGAGCCAGTCCAGAAACAGATGGGATAGCACCCCCAGGTAACTGAGCCCAACAATCACCCCCATCCGGAAGGGTGGCCCCACCTTCTGTTTATGCTCCCGCCAACGGTGCCAGAGCCAAACCAGCCCCGCTAATGCCAGTGGCAGTAGAATCAACGCCAGGATGCCGTGGCTCCAGCCACGGCGGAAATACAGGGATGCATCGTTGCCTGCCATATGGGCAAGCACATCAATATCCGGCAAATTGGCACTGATTAATAGGGTGGCAGTGGCATACCGGCTGGTACGCTTGAGCCCGGACTCTGCCAGGGCAGCGCCAAAAAGCGTGTGTGCGACGGGATCCATGGAATGCCTTACATCTGTGGCCAATAACTCGGGCAACGAGTTCTGGGCAAAGCGGGGGAATGATTCCAGATACTAAACAGTGAGCCGCGGGTTTTCCAGACCCTAAGATCAATCCTCTCTGTTCTGGTCTTTATCCGCTTTGTGGGCTTGTTCTTCTGCCTCCAGCTCAGCCTGACGCTGACGGATCCTTGCCATCCGTTGCCGTGAAATCGGCATATTGGCAGAATCCCGCAGCAGAAACAGGCCGCCTAACACCAAGGCGGCGGCGAAAAGCAGGAAAATCCATCCGATCAGGGGCATATGCCTGACTCTCTGATTGCAGTTGTTCTTGATCATAGCATCAGAGCAACGCCCCTTCCCTGCTTTACCCTTCTATCTGTTCAGCCAATCTGGTCAGCTAATCCGCCCCGTTCAGGGCAAAATAGTCCGCCAGGTTTTCCAGGATATTACCCAGCACCTCGAATATGGACTCCCAGCTTTGCGGCTCATTATCGTTGCCGACACTGACATAATTGCGACTCTCTCCGCTCGCCAGGGCTAGCAACAACCCATCTTCAGGATTGGTCAGGTGTACCGTGGCAATCAGACTATCACCGCTGTAGATGTACCCCGCAAGCCCGCCCATAAACAGACTCAGTGCCTCATCGGTACTGTTGGGCTGACTGACTACCAGGGCGTCATCCCGGGATGCAAATCGATAGGTCCTGTTTCCCGCCGAGGTATCAAGGATGCGCAATTGCGACTCCCCGTCCATATTGAGCATATCCAGACTCAGCCCTTCCGTCAGCTGAGCAAAATCCAGCCCGTCCAGGGCCACATTCTCATCCAGCAATGCGGTAATGTATTCACCCAATACCGCCATGAATGGCGCGGAGCCCGCCAGAGTGCCACTGCTTTCAAATTCCATGGCAGGAAGCCCAAGATTGTTAAAGCTGCTGGCAATATTGAGCTTGATGGGGTCTTTCAGGGTCAGGCGGAAGGCATCCTTGCCAGACAGACTGTTATAGACCTCCCCCGCTGGATTGATGCGGTTTACGCTGCGCAATGCCACATCCATCAGGGGGCCACTGGCATTGCGGGTCAGCACCCGGCGGTTAAAGAACAGTGAACTGTCGAGATTCGACAGCTGATAAGTGCCAATGGCTGAATCAGTGCTGGTAATAGAGGCACTGCCTTTAACGCTGATGTCGAATCGCAGATCCGCCATAAGCAGCTCTACCCCCCGGTCCACATTGGCGCCGCCACCACTGGTCCACCAGGTCCAGAGACTGTTGCGGGAAGCGAAGTGCTGATTGGCCTCCGGGTTCCCGGCAAGATCAAGACCAATAATCAGATCAAGATCCAGGGTAGCAGTGCCGTTACTGATAGTACCCCGTACCCCAAACTCCTTGCGGTTACCATCCAGCAGTTCCCCCAGATTAAAGCTGTCCACTACCAGATTAACTGCCTGGTTATTCAACCGTGTGCCATTCAGAGTTAACCGCCCAGCAGTCATTCTGCTGCCAAACAGTGTGGAGCTCTGGCTGGTGGCAACCAATTGGGCGTAACCGCCACTGTTGTTCAAGGGGTAGTCTTCCAGGCCGGCAATACAGCTGTCCAGGCTGGTGTAGGAGCGGATCAGGTGGCAAATAGCAGCAGAGCCAATGTAACCGAAGCTCTCTCCCAGGGCTTCAAACAGCCCCTGGGTATCGGCGCTGGCCTGTTCATCCTGATACAGCCAACCCAGGTTACGGTGCTCGGCAATGACCCCGTCACTGGCCTGCTGGGCAGATTTCAGGTTCTGATCCAGATCATCCAGCACCACCAGGGCACGCTGCATGTCCGCCTGGGCAAATTCTGTTGCCCCTCCCAGGTTCGTGAAGACCCGGGTACCGTAGGGCAAAAGCAGCCCATTCAGGGAATCGGCCATTGGCCCCTGGCCACTCTCCGGGACCGTACCACCGGCAATGCCGACCGCTGCCTCCACCAGGCTGTCGAGACCGGCCAGTGACAGATCCTCCAGGGAAACCTCAGACAACAGCTGCTCCGGGTCCCCCCCCAGATCCCGGATCCAGACTTCCAGATCTGCCACGGTAAATTCCCCGGAGCGGACGATGACCTGGCCACCCAGCAGGCTGAACATCTGTGCAGCGCTGTCGAGGAGTGTCTCCAGATCGTAAACCACCTCCTGATCCACAGTGTTGCCATAGGCAAGCTCGGCAAAGGCCGCCGCCAGCAGGGCATGGCGAACCCCGGCATCACTGGCCTGGGCCACCTCTTCAGGATCTGTTAAATCCACCCCCAGCTGGCGGGCAAAATCCTGCTCCAGGGCGAACAGCTCCTGTACCCGGTTAAGGGCCCATTCAGCACCAGCGTTACTGGGCCCCAGTGGCAGGTTACTGACCCAGGTGGCGGCCATATGGGTCAGGGGGCTCAAGGTCACCACAGTGTCTTCCCCCAGGGTGTCTCCGGGAACGATCGCCGACAGCTGGAAGCTCTCCGGGTCCAGGGGGAAATATTCACCAAAGGCGGTATTCTGCCCACAACCATTGCTGACCGGGCAGCGCATGGTTGTGCCAGACACCGCAGTCAGCGTCACCCGCACCGGGCTGGTGGTAGCGGGATAGTCCAGGGAGAAGAAACCCTGCTCGTCGGTGGCGACCGGGCTGCCTTCATTGATCCACTCGTTACCATTCCAGCGGCTCACCTGAACCTGACCGTCCCGGACTACCCCACCGGTACGCCCGGAAGCATCCATGCCAGGGTCTGGCTCCAGGGCCAGGAAAGTGGCCTGCACACTGCAGTCTGCGGTAATGCTACCGGTGGCATATAGGGTGCCGTTCAAAGTGCCATTACAGCCACTCACTGCGTCCAGCTGGAAACCCTCATTGGCGGTAACGGTAAATTCGGCATTCTCTCCATGGGAGAGTGTCTGATTACCTGCAGGGGAAACACTGCCCCCATCACCCGCACTGGCAGTGACCTGATACTGGTTCAATTCAAAGCTGGCGGTAATGTCACAGCTGCCGGTGATGGGGCCGGTGGTGAAGGTGCTGCCAGCCAACTCACCGCCACAACCGGTCACCTCAGCAATGCCATAACCTTCATCCGCATTCAGGGTGAAGGTGGCTGTCTCACCATACTCCAGGGACTGAGTCCCTGGGGGGGAAATGCTGCCCCCTTCACCGGCACTGGCGCTGACCTGATAGGCATTCAGGTCAAAGCTGGCCGTAACTGCGCAGTTGCCGGTAACAGGTCCAGTGGTAAAGGTGTTGCCATTTAAAACACCGCCACAGCCGGTCACACCGGCAATGCCATAGCCATCATCTGGGGTCAGGGTGAAGGTGGTGGTACTGCCATAAAACAGGGTCTGGGTACCTGTGGGTGAGAGGCTACCCCCTTCACCGCCGCTGGCACTGACCTGGAACAATATCGGCTCAAACTCAGCTGAGACTGAACAGTCAGTAGTAATGGGACCCGTACGGTACTCATTACCCGTCAGGTTGCCATTACAGCCAGTGACACTCGCCAGCTGGAAGCCAGTATCGCTGTTCAGGGTAAAGGTGGTCATTTCACCATCAGTCACAGCCTGGGCGTCACTCGGGCTGAGGCTGCCACCACTGCTGCTGGATACCGACACGGTAAAAACAACCGGCTCAGGATCTGGTGTGGGGTCGGGATCCGGTGTTGGGTCAGGATCCGGGATTGGATCAGAATCAACCGGCTCCTCTTCCTGAACCGGTGTGAAACTGAACTCTACGGTACAGTCACCCGCTACAGGCCCGGTGCTATACACAGTGCCGGACAGGGAACCACCACAACCTCTGGCCGCTGCAACTTCATAACCTGGCTCCGGAAACAGCGTAAAGACGCCAGCCTGGCCTTCAAGCAGATGCTGTGTCTGGTTCGGCGTCACATTGCCCCCATCCCCCAGGCTCACAGAAACTGCATACTGGGGCAGATCTCCGAAATTGATACCGTCGCCATAATCCAGCGCCTGCTGAATTGCACTTCTCAACCACAGGGCTTCAGCACCCGTGGCCTGAGCCGGCACCAGCCCCGGAAACAACCGCCAGAGATCCGCTTCCGCCAGGACACGGGTAATGCTGGTGTCCGGCATATGGAACAGACTTGCCTGGAGAAAACCCGGCGACAGGGTGGAAAAATTATCAGCGGCTGAACTGCTTCCATTGACCCGCAACTGACTGACATCCATATCGGCTACGCCATCTCCATAATGGCCACGCCAGTTACGCCAGGTGCGAGGCCCGGCAACATCAAGGGCTGCCAGACTGCTGCCCAGAGCCTGCTTAGCAACGGCATAATCCAGTGAAGACTGGGTAAACAGCCCCAGGGGAAAACCCTGTTGCCCATTAAACAGGCTGCCACCGTCAGACGTTGCCCGGTCACCATGGTTGGGAAAATCAATACTGAAGGTGGCCAGCCCCCGCAGTGCGTTGCGGTATGAAACCCGTAACCCGGGGGTCTTATCCCCCCCAAGGCCATGGGCATAAAGCACTACCGGCACTGACCCGTTACGGGCCGCAGCAGGCAGTTCAAGCCGGAACGGCACCCACTGCGCCCTGGGGGATCTGGTAAAATCCACTAGCCCGGTGCCCTGCTCGGCCCGGTAGTTATCCACCTGTACTTCGCCGGTCACCACCCCAAGGCTGGTTAAGCGGAAACGGTCGTAACTGACTTTCAGGTTGCGCACCGGGCGCTCACTGCCCTCAATGTCATCAATAACTGCCTGCAACGGAGCCACTACCTCATTACGGTCACGTACCGTAAACGCCGTAGCATTCCTGACAGCGTCCAGCTCCAACCCCTGTTGCCGGACCTGTTCCTGCAAAGCCTCCAGATAATCACTGCTATCAGCCTCTGCCACAACCGTGGCCAATGTTCGACTATCCCCTGGCAGTGACAGTTCATCGGTCACCACTACCAGTATCTTATGGCCGTACATCCAGCGATTAACCGGAAATACTTCCAGTACCTGGGAGGGAGCGCTGACCCGAGAGGAACTTGCGAACTCACTGAAGCTTACCCTTACCGGCACCCGTTCCCCGGTGGTCAAGTCGAAAGCCAATACGGCATTGCCTCCGTCCCGGGGCAAGGAACCCGGTGCCGGAGCAGCAGAAAACTCAAAAATCACCGGGGACGCTGCAGAGAAACCACTGGACTGATTGAAAAGCTCAGCCGGCGTCACCCCTTGCCGGGTTTGCAGCTCAGCCAATAACTCCGGGCGCAGTACCTCATCACTGAATTGGGGCCGCTTGCCGGTAGGCGAAGAAGGGTCCGCTACCATCAGATAATTGGAAGGAAATGGCAGTGCACAGGTATCCAGTGCAGTGGGATTACAGAGGGGAGCAGCCGAAAGCGGGTTTGACGACAGCACTGCCGCCACAAACGCCATCAGGACCAGTGGATTCATTTTCATTGAGAGAGC
>REBR01000058.1 GCA_007692645.1 Halomonadaceae bacterium
CGGATCGCCGCCCCGAGCCGCTCCAGGTCAAAACCCGCCAGTGCTTCATCCAGCAACTGGCGGCGAATACCGGTCTCGACAAAGCCCGCCAGCGCCTCTGGGTAGACCTCTTCCAGGTTCTTGTACAGCGGCAGGGCCAGGGCGACGGCGGTTTCCATGCGCAACTGTTCCAGCAACAGGCGCGCCGTCACGGCGCTGTAGTCCGGCTCCTGTTCGATACGGCCCCGGGCCGTCATTACCAGGGCAGAAAGCACCTCCTCTTCAGCGATACCGTCATAGAGGTTTCTGATGGCATCTTCCACCAGGGCATCACCATCAATGCCTTCCAGCCCTTCCGCCGCCTGCTCTACCTGGAACTTCATCAGCCCCAGATCCAGGGGCACCACCTCTCCATCGGCCTTTTTCACAGTCAGGTGAGGATGAGCCTCCAGCGGCGCATTGCGGGCGCGTTCACGGGCATGCTCTTCCCGGTAGAGCACATAGGCCCGGGCCACTTTCTGCGCCTCCGCACGCATCAGCGCCAGTTCTACCTGGTCCTGAATATCTTCTATATGCACCTTGCCCCCGGCCTGCAGCCGGCGGCTGATGGCCAGCACCACCTGCCCGGTGATACGCCGAACGGCATCATTGATATGGACAGAACCCGCAGCCTTATCTCCCTCTACGGCAAGAAATGCCTTGGTAACGGCCACACTGATCTTGGAAGGGTTGAAGCCAACGAGGGTATTGTTGCGTTTGATAACCTGAAGGGACTGGGTGTCGGCGGATGCGACCGGTGTTTCGGCAACTGCAGTGGCGGACATGGGACTTCTCCTGAAAGACGCGTTGATGATGCAGCCTTCGCGTTCACAGGAGATGTTTCTCGCCACGCAAGCCACACGCAAGGACACGAAATAAAGAAATCGATCATCTTTATTTTCCGTGCTCTTGCGTGGATTCCGTGGCAAAAGAATCCTTACCTGCTCACCTTGAAGCGCGAAGGTGCAGTTATTCCTTGGCAGGTCTTCGGACTTAGGGGCATGAATCTGTGTGGATTCGGCCTTGCGTGGCGACTTCCCGGTGTTAGCCAGTGTCTTTGTGCCACGCTTGTTCCCCAATACCGCTGCGCGTCAGCTCCGGAGTCTCACCGGATTCCCTATACCCTTATATAGCGATCAGCGATCACAATACAATCACTATATGTAGTATTCGACCAAGGTGATAGATACTATATAGAGGGTTTTTCGGGGTAGCAAGGAGATCCGAGTTCAACGTCCATTCAACCCGTTCCTCTGCCCAGGTGGTGCACCCCAACGCAAAAAGCAGGGTCACCCAACTGACGAAAACCACTTTACGCATATCAAAGCCCCATTAGCGCAAGCCGCATTTGCGACAAGGAATTGACCCGCACTCTCTGCCGGCACATTTGGCAAATGTCACTACCGTCCTCTGCAATACACTTTGCCACTTTAGAGAGTTGTTTAATCACATAGCGATGACCTGGTCCTTGAAAGCGTGCTTGACCACTTCCATTTCCGAATGTTCACCGCACGACTTTTAATGCTAGCCTGACACCAAACAGAATGCTTGGGGCTCTGAACGCGCGCTCCTGAAGACTGAGGCTTCAACAGAGGTTGGCGACAATGTCAGATGAGAAGTTGCTTGATGAAAAAACACTGCAGGCGTTAAAAATCGCCTTCACCTATATGCCTAACCCCATCGAGGTCACGCGTTACGATTATGCTGACCAGACGGAAAAGGTGCTGGAGCAGGTCAATTACGTGCGGGAGGTATTGACCATTCATGGTATCGATCCGGAAGAAGTCGCCGGGGATATCAACCCGGAAACCACACCAAATTCCTGCTACTGATTCTTCAGGACACCCACCCCTGTCTCAACCCCCACAATAACGCCATGGAAGGTGTAACTACGTCTTGAATACCACTAAGCGCCATCCTCTTTAAGCCAAAACCGACTTGAATCCGAACAATCATTCAGATCATTGTGCCGTTATCCAGCGGCACAATCATAAGTGCTGCCTTAATGCCCGGCGAAAGCGGGGCAAATCTCCGACATTGTCTCAGAGGTCATGCAATGCAAGCGGCAGCCAAGAATTCCACGGAAATAGCGTCAGCCCCCAACAGGGCAGTGATTCCTATCCGCCACATGGACTTCAAATTCGATCCCAATGAGGTTGACCCCCTGTTTTTCCACAATGCGGAGTTGGCTTCAGCCTACTTTGAGGCACTGTCGATCTTTCTCACCTTTGGTGAAGACCTGGTGATCGACACCGCCCGGTATCACCGCCAGTTCGTCACAGACCCTGAGCTCAAGGCCCGGGTGACTTCCCTGATCGGGCAGGAAGCGGTGCATTCCAAAATGCACAATGCGTTCAATGATGTGCTGGCCAAGCACCGCTTTCCGGTGACCTTTTACCGCTTTCTGGCCACCCAGGTGTTCGATTACGGCTTTAAGCGCTTCCCCAATCCGGTACAGCTGTCGATGATGGCCGGCATTGAGCACTTCACGGCGGTGATGGCAGAGTTCTTCATGAACCATGACGAGGTCTTCTTTGAAACCCAGGATGAGAAACAACGGGCCCTGTGGATGTGGCACATGCTGGAAGAGTCCGAACACAAAGACATCGCCTACGACGTCTATCAGCAACTCTCCGGCAGTTACAGCTTGCGCATG
The DNA here is from genome assembly GCA_007692645.1 of Halomonadaceae bacterium. Lineage (GTDB taxonomy): Bacteria > Pseudomonadota > Gammaproteobacteria > Pseudomonadales > Oleiphilaceae > REBR01. The sequence continues at coordinate 2,675 of REBR01000058.1, forward strand.
ATCGGTTTTGTTCTGGCCTTTACCACCATTTTGTTTCTGGTCCCCCTGGGGGGCGTGCTGATCCCCATTATCCGCCGCCCCAGCAATCTGTTTCGCCCCAGTTACTGGAAAGATGTGGCCCGCAGCACCGGCCTGTTGTTCGGCCCAAAAACCGGGGTCTATGGCAGCAGCATGGGACACATCATGGACTACCTGCGCCGTGACTTTCACCCCAATGACCACGACACCACTGAGCACCTGGCCTATTACCGAGAGCTGCTGCTGAACCCGGAAACGGGCCTGCTGACGCCTTATATGACGAAAGAATTTGTGCCACCGGTGCGCGCCTCCTGAAAGGCCCGTTCAAGCACTGGCACACCCCTTAACAATGATTTCTGGAAGGTATTATGAACCTATTTAGCTCGTCTCCCGGGGACAAGCCCAGCCGCCAGGCCAAGGCCGTGGTCACTGGCGCCGGCAGCGGCATTGGTCGCAGCTTCGCCCTGGAACTGGCCCGCCGCGGCGGTGCTGTTGTGTGCGCTGACATTGACCTGGAGGCGGCCCAGGAAACCGTGACGCTGATCGAAGAACTTGGCGGCAAAGGCTTTGCCCTGACCTGTGATGTGGGCAAAGCAGCGCAGGTTAAAAACCTGTCCGTAAAGGCGCAGTCGCTGCTCGGTGAGCCGGTCACCCTGGTGATCAACAACGCCGGTGTCGGCATGGGCGGCAAGTTTGAAGAGCTTAGCCTGAAAGACTGGCAGTGGTGCATGAACGTCAATCTCTGGGGCGTGATCCACGGTTGCCACTACTTTGTGCCGGGCTTCAAACAGCAGGGATACGGCGCCATCATTAACGTAGGCTCCGCCGCCTCCTACACCGCCGCCCCAGAGATGAGTGCCTACAACGTCACCAAAGCCGGTGTCATGGCCCTCTCCGAGACCCTCTCGGCGGAGCTGCGCAAAGACAACATCCGCGTCAATGTGCTGTGCCCGACCCTGGTGCCCACCAATATCATCAAGAATGGACGGCTGCCGGGGCGCTACTCCGGCATGGCGGACCACGCCCTGATGAATTACGCCATGACCACCAGCGAGGCGGTGGCCAAACTGACCCTTAACCGACTGGATAAGGGCCTGCTCTACACCACCCCCCAGGTGGACGCCAAACTGTTCTGGCTGATGAAACGTGCCTCACCCAGCCTGTATGCCCGGTTCCTGGGTTTCTCCTATCGCTTCGTCAACTGATCAGCCAAGGGGCTTTCACATGAGTGCACAGCAACCTCCCCGCCAAACGCCGTCCAGGGTCTTCGATACCTATATCGTGGGCACCGGCATCTCGGGCATCGCCGCCGCCATTCAGCTGAAAAAGGCCGGTGTTGAGCATTTCAAGATTATCGAGAAAGCCTCCCGGGTGGGGGGTACCTGGCGTGATAACACTTACCCGGGTTGTGGCTGTGATGTGCCCTCTGCCCTGTACTCCTATTCCTTTGCCCCCAGCAGCCGCTGGACCCGGCTGTTCGCGAAACAGCCGGAAATTCTCGACTACCTGGAGGAGGTCAGCCGCCAGTACGGCATCGAACCGCTGATCCATTTCAACACCGGCCTGGAACAGGCCCAGTGGGACGACAAGCAGCACTTGTGGGTACTCAAGACCAGCCAGGGCACCGACTATGCTCGCACGGTAATCTTCGCCACCGGCCCCATCACCGAACCCAAGACCCCGCCGATCAAGGGCCTGGATGGATTCAAGGGGGAGATGTTTCACTCCGCCCGCTGGAACCATGACGTCGACCTCACCGGCAAACGGGTAGCCGTTATTGGCACTGGCGCCTCCGCCATTCAGTTCGTACCCCGGATTCAGCCACAGGTAAAAGAGCTGCTGGTATTCCAGCGCACCGCCCCCTGGGTGCTGCCCAAACCCGATGTGGCCCTGGGGGAGCTGGGCCAGAAGGCCATGGCCACTTTGCCTCAACTTCAATCAGGTTGGCGTAATACCGTGGCGGGCTCACTGAATCTGATCAACATCGGTCTTCGCCATCCCTCATTGCTGACCCCCGTCAGCAACCTGGCCCGCCAGTTACTCAAGGTGCAGATCAGGGACGCGTCACTGCGCCAGGCGGTGACGCCGGACTTTACCCTGGGTTGCAAGCGCATCCTGTTCGCCAACGATTACTATCCGGCCCTGCAGGCCGACAACACCCGCCTGATTGCCCAGGGACTGGTGGAGGTGGACGGCAACACCGTGATTGCAGCCAACGGTGAACGCCACGAGGTGGACGTGATTATCTGGGGCACCGGCTTTGATGTGTCCCATCCGCCCATTGGCGAGAAAATCATTAACGCCAAGGGCGAACGCCTGTCTGATCTGTGGCGGGACAGCTCCCCGGAGGCCTACCTGGGCACCAGCCTGGCCAACACCCCCAACGCCTTCCTGATGCTGGGACCCAATGTCCTGGTCTACGACTCGTTCTTTCGCATCGCAGAGGCGCAGCTGACTTATATCGTCGATGGGGTAAAGCAGATCAGACAGCGTCGCATCAGCAAACTCAGCATCCGCCCTGAGGTCCTCAAAGAGCATAACGACCAGGTACAGAAGCACCTTCAGAGCACCGTGTTCAACAGCGGCGGCTGCCAGAGCTACTATCTGGATCAGAACGGGCGTAATTTTGCCGCCTGGCCCTGGTCACTGCGCACCTTAAGGCGCAAACTCCGGGGCCTGCGGCTGAGGGATTACGAGGTGGTGTATGCACCACAGCGGGAACGGGCTTAGCACTGTTAAGGGCGTTGGCCAATGCCACAAGATACCGCTCAGGGGCCTCAATGTGGGGCATGTGCCCGACATTGTCGAAAGTCACCAGGGTCGCATCGGGAATCACGCCAGCAGCCATGGTCTGGTGTCCCGTCCGGTTAATTCGTTAACCGGACGGGACACCAGCTTACAACTCTACCCCCAATTGTGCTTTCACGCCCAGATCCTTGAAGGCATGCTTCACCACTTTCATTTCCGTGACCGTGTCTGCCAGGTCAATCAACTGCTGCGGTGCGTAGCGCCCGGTGACCACCACGTGCTGCATCTCCGGGCGGGCCTGCAGATCGTCCAGTACTTCATCCAGATCCAGGTATTCATGGCGCAGGGCGATGTTCAGCTCATCCAGCAGGATCAGTTGGATGCTCTCGTCTGCCAGCATCTTTTTTACCATATCCCAGGCGCTGCGGGCGGCGGCTACGTCCTGCTCCCGGTCCTGGGTATCCCAGGTATAGCCCTGGCCCATGACGTGGTATTCCACGTTGGGCAGGTTCTGGAAAAAGGCCTGTTCGCCGGTGCTGAACTTGCCTTTGATAA
>REBR01000140.1 GCA_007692645.1 Halomonadaceae bacterium
GCAGAGGAGACACTAGCGCCCGAATGCCTTTTAACGGGTATCGCTTTCCACCAGCACCTCCTCGTGTTTGGTGGCATCGTGGTCATCCACCATGCGCTGTAAGCGTTCCTGCAAAATGGCCTCGTGAAGCTCCTTCTGGCGCATTTCAGTGCGTAACGCCTTGAGTAATGAAGTCGCCATAAAAATCATCAGCACCATGAAGGGGAAGGCAGCCACGATGGAAATGGTCTGCAACGCCGCCAGCCCACCGCTGAGCAACAGCACCGCCGCCACCAGCACCTGCAGCACACCCCAGCACACCCGTATCCAGCGGCTGGGTGCCAGCACACCACGGCTGGTAAACATGCCCAGCACGAAAGTCGCAGAGTTGGCGGATGTAATAACGAACATGATGATCAACACCAGCATCATTACCCCGATCACCTGTGACAGGGGCAAATGGTCCAGGGTGGTGAACAGGGCCGAACTCATTTCATGGACAACGGCATCGCCTATAGCCGCATCCTGAAACAGCTCAAAGTAGATAGCCATGCCCCCAAAGGTGGAAAACCACAGAATACTTAACAGTACCGGGACACCGATCACCCCCAGCACGAACTCCCGGATGGTGCGGCCCCGAGAGATCCGGGCGATAAAGCTGCCCACAAAGGGGGCCCAGGAGAGGCCCCAGGCCCAGTAAAAAATGGTCCAGCGCTCGACCCAGTCATCGCCGGTATAGGGGGTCATGGCCAGGCTCATGCCCATCATGTTGGAGAAATAGTCGCCAATGGCATTGGTCATGGCGGCGGTGATGAAATCCGTGGGCCCGAGAAAGAAAACGAACAACAGCAGCAAGGCCGCCAGCACCATGTTGGCGTCGCTCACATAGCGCACGCCGCTTTCCAGGGGCATCAGGGCACACAGCAGAAACACAATGGTGATACCGCCGAGAATGAACAGTTGCTGCTGAACCCCAAACTCCACCCCCGCCACTGACTCCAGACCGCTGTTGATCTGAATAATACCCAGGCCCAGGGTCGTTGCTACGCCGAATACCGTGGACACCACCGCCAGCACATTGATGCCATGGCCCAGGCCGCCATCCACCCGGTCCCCCAGACTGGCGCGGAAGGTTTCACTGATCAGCCCGGGGCGCTGCTGGCGGAAACGCACGTAAGCAATGGCCAGCCCCACCACCGCGAAGTTGGCCCATTGGTGAAAACCCCAGTGGAACAGGGAATACTGCAGCCCCAGCCTGGCCGCTTCCGGTGTCTGAGCATCGGCTCGGCCCAGGGGTGGGTCCATATAATGGGTCATGGGCTCGGCAATGCCCCAGAACACCAGGCCCACCCCCATGCCTGCGGAGAAGATCATGCCCAGCCAGGTGGGGTAAGAAAACTCCGGCGCTTCCCCATCCGCCCCCAGGCGGATGTGGCCATAATCGCTGAGCCCGACGCAGACGCAGAACACCAGAAACCCGGTGGTGGCGAACAGATACAGCCAACCAAAATGTGAGGTGGTAAAATTGAGCGCCTGTTCGGAGCTCTGCGCGAGAACATCCGGCATAAAAATGCCAAGACCCACAAAGAAAGCCAACACCGCCACAGAGATAGTAAACACCCACCCGGGGCCCTTATTCGTCAACACTTTAAATCCTTTCATCCGTTGTTATTGCCGGGCACCAACCAAGCCCGACTCAATCGCCCTGCATCTGTGCCAATTGATGGCGTAAACCCACCGCATCCTCCACATCCAGCTGAAATGCGATGCCTGTCCCGGACTTGTGTTCAAAGTCACCGGCTTCACAGACAGCATCCAGAACGGCCCGGGCCCGGGACGCAGGCACCAGAAACAACACCATATCCCGCCGGTCTTCCAGTGTCAGGCCCAGAAACGTCTTGCGACTGGTACTGCCCTGACCCCGGGCGTTGTTGATGATGGTTCCTCCACTGGCACCCGCACCACGGGCAGCTTTAAGAATGGCATTGGTTTTTTCTTCACTGGTCAGCACAATAATCAGTTTAAGGCCCATTGGAATTCTCCTTTCGAAAGGTGGCACCCACGCGCTCATAGAGCCAGGTCAGCTGAGCGTAGGCCAGCACGGAAATGATCGGAAACAGTACTGCGAAGGCGATCAACCCGAAGCCATCCAGCATCGGGCTGCGTCCGGGAATGCTGCTGGCAAGGCCCAGCCCCAGGGCGGTCACCAGGGGCACGGTGACGGTGGAGGTTGAGACACCGCCGGAATCATAGGCAATGGGGATCATGGCCCGGGGGCTGCACAGGGTCTGAACAATCACCAGCCCGTAAGCGGCCACAATGGCGTAATGCAGAGACGTCCCCGTGACGATACGCATGGCGCCCAGGGTGATACCCACACCCACTCCGATGGCAATGGCCAGACGCAACCCCAGTGCGGAAATGGTGCCACCACTCACATCCTGGGCCTTGATCGCCACGGCAATAACCGCCGGCTCCACCAGCACCGCAGCAATGCCAATGGAGAGGGAGAACAGATAGACCCAGTAGAAATCCAGCCAGTGAATGGCGGCGGTGGAAGCGGCTTCCGCACCATAGACAAACGTTGGGTCCGTGAGCTGCTCGGCCATGGCCCGCCCCAGGGGGAAAAGCGCTTTATCCAGCCCCACCAGAAACAGGCTCAGCCCCAGAATCACTAAACCAAAGCCCATGAGGACCTGTTTTAAGTGGGGCAGCTTGCGACGAATCACCAGAAACTGGAAGCCAAACAGCACCGCCGCGATGGGCAGCACATCGCCGATGGTTTCCCAGGAAGTCGTGGCGATTGTCGTCAGTAGCTCCATCACAGGGTCATCCCGAAAATCATCACGAAAATCATCGGCATCAGGGAGGCGAAGGCAATCAGGCCAAAGCCATCCAACGCCGGGTTGCGGCCCTTAATGGAGATCGCCAGACCAACCCCCAGGGCGGTAACCAGGGGCACGGTGATGGTGGAGGTAGTCACCCCGCCGGCGTCATAGGCCACCCCCACCATCTCCGGTGGCGCCCAGCCGGTCATCAGCATCGCCAGAACATAGCCACCAATAACCAGATGGTGCAGGGGCCAGCCTTTAAGAATGCGCACTACACCGAGCACAATGGCGACCCCCACCGCCAGGGCCGTCACCAGCCGCAGGTGCAGGGCGAAGCGGGATCGGGCGCTGTCGGTGTCGGCGATCATGCCTTCTGCTGAGGCCATGGCGGCGGCTTCCGAGGCCACCGCAATCAGGGTTGGCTCGGCAATGGTGGTAGAGATTCCCAGCACAAAGGCAAACAGGATGAGCCAGAACAGGCTGCCTTTGCGGGCCAGGGCGTGGGCCATGGACTCACCGATCGGGAACAGCCCCATCTCCAGGCCAAACACAAAGAGAGTCAGGCCCACCACCACCAGCGCCAACCCGATAACCAGACCCACCACGTCCGGAAACGGCTGGCCGATGATCAGCAACTGGAACACCACAATGACCACCACAATGGGCAGCAGATCCCGCAGGCTGCCCATAGTAGCCCTGGCAAATAAGACCAGACTGCGATTCATACGCTCCCTATACTCAGTCGCTACTGCCTGCCAGCGTTTGCCGGCTAACCCTCAGCGGCCTTTACGTGCCCTTCTTCAGGACTGTGCAACAGCCGGTAAACAATCTGTGCAGCAGCCTCGTGATAAGGCAGCAGCACCAGATCAGTGACTTTCATTTGCAGGAGACGCTCACTGTCAGAGCGGTTGGCGGTGACAGCGATCCTTCCCTGGTAACCCTCTTCCTCAAGACCACGGATCAGTGTCTGATTAACCCGCTGTTCCGGCATAGTGCTGATCACCCATTGGGCATTGTGAAGGGGTAACGATTTCAGAAATTCAGGATCTTCAGCATCTCCATAGATAACCGGAATCTCATGGTGTTGCCAGGCTTTCAGTACCATGGGGTCAAAATCCACCACCAGCACATTCTGCCCTTCTGCCTGAAAGCCGGTGGCCAGCTGTTCGCCAAAGCGCCCGAGCCCAAACAAAATGATATCGGCGCGGGTCTCCCCGGTGCTGTCTTGCAGGCGCTCCTCCTGAAAAGGCTTGTGGCGCTCAAAGGGTTTAAGCAGGGGGCTGATGACTTCAAATATCCGGTGGGAATAGAGGATCATGTAGGTGGAGGAACCAATGGTGATCAACGCCACCAGGGTAATCAGCCCCAGGGTATCGTCGCCGATATGGCCCTGGCTCACACCCAGAGCCGCCAGAATCAGTGAGAACTCGCTGATCTGGGCCACCGCCAGGCCAGACAGAAAACTGGTCCGGCGGCGGAACCCCATAAAGCCCATTATGCCAAGCACAATCAACGGGTTGCCTACCAGCACAAACACTGAAAGCAGTAGCGCGGTATTCACCTGCAGCCCCAGGGATTCCATGTCCAGCTGGGAACCCAGCAGGATGAAGAAGAACAACAACAGGAAATCCCGCACGCTAACCAGTCGCGAACCAATGGCCTCACGGAACGGGGTGGAAGCGAGGGCTACCCCGGCGAGGAAAGCCCCCACCTCCATGCTGAAACCAATCCAGTCACTGAACGCCGCCAGACTGACAGCGAACGCGATGGAAAACAGCACCAGCAACTCCGTGGACCGGGCCACATCCTGCAGCAACCAGGGCAGCACATAGCGCATCAGCAGACCAATACCCACCAGCAGACCAAGGCCCTTGGCCAGCACTGCCAGAATCTCTCCTGCCAGCATGGAGTTCTCACCGGCGGCACCGGCTGCGGTAATAACGATCATGGTGAGAACCACCATGATGTCCTGAACGATCAGAAAGCCAATCGCAATGCGGCCATGGAGGGAGTCAATTTCTCGCTTGTCGGATAACAGCTTGACGATAATGATAGTGCTGGAAAAACTCATGGCCGCTGCCACATACAGGGAAGCCACCAGGTCCATACCCAGCAATTGCGTGATGAGGAATACAAAGGTCGCGGTAAAGGTAATCTGCCCCAACCCGGTGGCCAGGGCCACGGGGCCCATGGTTCTGATCAGACTCAGGTCCAGCCGTAACCCCACCACAAACAGCAGCAGCGCAATGCCGAACTCCGCCAGCAATTCCATGGCCGGATTGGGCTCTACCAGGCCCAAGAACGTCGGCCCCAGCAAGACCCCAACCGCAATAAAGGCCACAATTAACGGCTGCTTCAGGCGCACCGCCACCAACCCCACCAGCACCGCGATGCCCAGCATCATGGCAAACTCGCCAAACAGCGCCGCGTGTTCCAACTCTGACATCTCGGTCTTCTCCTTTAGACAATGGCCTTAACCTTTACACAAAATAGTCATGTCTGCAGCCATGTGCTGATTGGAAACCCGATTTCTGTGGGTATCCGCTACCGGGACTACGAGAGCGCTGTAGTGATAACCCCATTGATAACGGGTGTGCAATGTCTGGGGTCAAAGAATTTGCGGGAAGTTGAAGTGAAGAGGTATTAATCGGGGGGTTGCTCAGTGAAGTGATTTTCCATCCAGCCAACCAGTGTCGCCACGGTGAGATCAGACAGGGGCATACGCTGCAGTTCAGCCCCCACATCCTCATCCATGGTCATAAACTGATGCAGCAGAACACCGGGTTCATGGTCATGAAGAATCAGCAGAATTCGCCGGCGACTTTGCAGGCAGTCAATGGTCATCACATCCGCCGGCATACCACCGTCACGCTGCCCACGACGCACCTCCACCACCGGGTTTAAATCGCTGTGCAGCTGGATCTGGGCATGGGCATCGCTGGTCAGTTCAGACAGGACTTTCAGGGCATCTTCAGACATTGTTGGCCGCCGCTTTTGCCCCCCGGGCTGCATGGAGTTTTTTGTAGCTTTCCACCAGCCGCAGGTGTTTGTCCAGACCTTCGAGCTGCATGTTGGTAGGTGCCATCCCATGGAAGCGGACCTCACCGCTGACTGAGCCCACCACGGCGTTCATGGTTTCCTGGCCGAACATACGGGTGAAGTTGTGCAGATAATCCCCCAGTACCAGTTCTTCATCCAGTGTGACTTCCAGCACCGCGCTCACCGCCCGGTAGAACAGGCCCCGTTCCACGGTGTTGTCATTGAACTGCAGGAAGGTTTCCACCAGCTCCAGTGCCTCGTCATGGCGTTTAAGGGCCAGGGTGATCAGCAGTTTCAGCTCCAGAATGGTGAGCTGGCCCCAGACGGTGTTTTCATCAAACTCGATGCCGATCAGGGTGATGATATCCGTGTAGATATCCACCTCGCTCTCCTCCAGGCGCTCCAGCAGGTCTTCCAGCTGGTCATCCCCCAGGGCGTGGAGGTTGAGAATGTCTTCCCGGAAAGCCAGGGACATGTTGGTGTTGTCCCAGATCAGGTCTTCCACGGGGTACACTTCAGAGTAGCCCGGCACCAGAATCCGGCACACCGGCGCCCCCAGATCCTCGTGAACGGCCATGTACACTTCCTTGCCCATATCTCTGAGGATGGCGAACAGACGGCTGGCTTCTTCTTCGCTGGTGCCGGAGAAATCCCACTCGCAGAAATCCATATCCGCTTTGGCACTGAAGAAGCGCCAGGACACCACACCAGAGGAGTCGATAAAGTGCTCCACAAAATTGTTCGGTTCAGTGACCGCCATGGAATTAAAGGTGGGTAGTGGCAGATCATTCAGGCCATCAAAGCTGCGGCCCTGTAAAAGTTCCGTGAGGCTGCGCTCCAGGGCCACTTCCAGGTTGGGGTGGGCGCCAAAGGAGGCAAACACGCCGCCAGTCCGGGGGTTCATCAGGGTAACGCAGGCCACCGGGAACTGTCCCCCCAAAGAGGCATCCTTCACCAGCACCGGAAAGCCCTGCTTCTCCAGCGCTTCAATACCCTCAACAATGCCCGGGTACTTTTTCAGTACCGAATGGGGCACATCCGGCAGGGCCATTTCCTCTTCGATAATCTGCTTTTTCACCGCCCGCTCAAAGATCTCTGACAGGCACTGCACCTGGGCTTCAAACAGGGTGTTGCCGGCACTCATGCCGTTACTCAGAAACAGGTTTTCGATCAGGTTCGAGGGGAAATACACTGTCTTACCGTCGGATTGCCGCACAAACGGCAGCGAGACGATGCCCCGCTCCTCGTTACCGGAATTGGTATCGATCAGGTGGGAACCGCACAGCTCCCCCTCGGGGTTATAAATGGCCAGGCAGTGCTCATCCAGAATCTCTTGCGGCAGCTCGTCATCCGAGCCGGGCTGAAACCATTGCTCGTTGGGGTAATGGACAAAATCACTGTTGGCAATCTCTTCACCGAAGAACTGGTCGTTATAAAAGAAATTGCAGCTCAGTCGCTCAACAAACTCACCCAGAGCGGAACACAGGGCGCTTTCCTTGGTGGCACCCTTGCCGTTGGTGAAGCACATGGGTGAAGCCGCATCCCGGATATGCAGTGACCACACATGGGGGACGATATTGCGCCAGGAGGCGATCTCAATCTTCATGCCCAGGTCCGCCAGAATGCCGGACATGTTGGCGATGGTCTGCTCCAGAGGCAGGTCTTTACCCACAATGTAGGTGCTCGCCTCCCCTGCCGGTTTTTCCATCAGCAGCGCCTGGGCATCCCTGTCCAGGTTCTCCACTGCCTCAATCTGGAATTCGGGATTGGTTTGCACCACTTTCTTCACGGTGCAGCGGTCAATGGAGCGCAGAATGCCGGTGCGGTCTTTATCCGACAGGTCTTCCGGCAGCTCCACCTGGATTTTGAAAATCTGGTTATAGCGATTTTCCGGATCCACAATATTGTTCTGGGACAGGCGGATATTGTCCGTGGGAATGTCCCGGGCCAGACAGTACACCCGCACAAAATAGGCAGCACAGAGGGCTGAAGACGCCAGGAAGTAGTCGAAGGGACTGGGGGCAGAACCGTAGCCTTTGTAGCGCAGGGGCTGATCAGTAACGACGGTAAAGTCATCAAACTTGGCTTCAAGTCTGAGATTTTCGAGAAAATTAACCTTGATTTCCATTAACTGCACCAGCTTAAAAAAATGTGGCGGGCTACAGCAGTTAACGCAATGCCATGCCCCCGGCCGCCTTATGGCGTGCCAGGGGACATTTTAAAGGCCAAGGAAGCACATGACCATCCGTAATAAGGCCCTACTGCGAAACTCCGGCCTTCCCCACAGGGAATCTACTGATTTTCAAGCAACCGTGCCCGCAGGGTAATGTGTGCACTTTCACCGGAGTCCGGGTGGTAATAGTGCACCGCCTGCACCAGAACGATGTCATCCGTGGTCTCCGGATCCCCGTCCAGGTCTACGGCAAACACCCGGAAATTGGGCCAGAGACGGTGACCACCGTCCACGCCATAGCGGAAATACTCGTTGGCTGTGAAGGGATTTTCCACAGAGTCGCTGTTAAAACTGAAACCGAAGCCCTGATCCGTTCCATCCAGTTCAGCCAGGTCACTGGCGGCAAACGGCGAGTCCACATGCAGGCCTACGTTCTCCTCGCCGCTCACACCCCCATTGAGTCGTAACACACCCACGGCTCCGGAACCGAAGCCGGACGCTGAGGTTTCCACGGAATAGGCGATATCCCAGCCTGCATTCGCCGAGTGGCTGCTGCTGAGCGTGTCCAGATCCAGATACACCGTGCCCCTGGGCTCATCAAGATCCCCGGACAGCAGTTCGGATTGGGTGGTGTCAAAGCTCCCGTCCGCCTGCATGGGGGTCACGGCCAGGGTAATACCCGCCTGGTCAAAGCTGGCATCCCCATCACGGGTATCAAACAAAGGTTCATCATTATCCAGAAGCTGGACCACAAAATAGGCATCCTCGCTACTCTGTACCACCCAATAATGGGACTCATTAGCCGTCACATAGCCGCCCCCGTTGCGCTGGGCGGGCAGGTCCGAGCGGTAGGTAGCCCACTCCCGCCATTCACCAAATGCCGGCTGGAAGGATTCGGACATAAACATCAGGTCCTCTGGCTGATACGGATAACGTAAATCGGCGGCATAGGCGTCCGGGGTGGCATTGACAAATACGTTTCTGACCGGATCGCCGTTCTGGTAAAAAGCCGACTGCTCGTTGGCCAGCGCGGCGCTTACCGGGTTGTCTCCCCGCCCGTTAAGCTTGACCACATTGAAGCGCTGCAAGGCAATATCCCAGGTGCCATTTTCCAGATCCTGGGTTGTCTCACCGGTGAGCAGATCGATGCCGGTTAAGTCAGAGTAACTGGAGGCATCCACCACGGTTTCCGCAAAATCCTCGCTTAGTGCCTGCTGCCAGGTGCGCTCATCGCTCACCCTGGGTGCTGGATCATTGTCGTCACTGCTGCTACCCAGGCAGCCGCTTAGCAGAAACGCCGCAGCCAGCATAGCGGTTGCTGTACGCCGGTAGCCCGGGGGTTGATGGGCAGTCATGTTGAAATGGGTGTGTTGCATGGTGTTCCCTCTCCTTTGGGGTTGGTTGTCAGAAGCGTCCCTCGACACCCATAAACAGGCGTCGACCAATCAATGGGCGGGTATCGCCGCTACTGCTTACTGGCTGGAGTTCATCCAGCAGGTTCTCACCACCGACGAACAGTCGCAGGTGTCCGGTGATATCAATGTTCAGGACGCTCTCAAGGTCCACCCAGGCTGGGGTGCGCTGAGTGTTCTCCCGGTCTGCCCAGGTGGCGCTTTGGTGACGTAACGAGGTGTTCAGTTGCAGCCGTTGCGTGGGCTGCAGGTCCAGGCCTGCCGTGATCACGTGGGGGGTGCGCCCTGGCAGATGGTGCCCATCGTTGCGGCTGCGGGCATGGGTAAGGCTATAGGCCAGGCGTAACTGCCAGGCTTGGCCCGGATTCAGGGTCAGTTCGGTATCAAGCCCACGAATATCTGCCCGATCAATGTTCTGATACTGATAGATATCGACGCTTTCCTGGGCACTGCGGTCCTCATTAAGGTCAGCCACAATCAGGTTTTCAGCCTGATTCAGATACACGCCGAGATCGAACCCCCAGCGCTGCCCATTCAGCCCCGTACCCAATTGCCAGGAGCGGTTTTTCTCCGGTTCCAAATCCGGATTACCTTCCACCCGGTAGCCAAGCTGACTGTGATCGAAGAAGTAATACCGTTCTTTAAGATTCGGCGCCCGATAGCCCACGCCAACACCCCCGCGCAGATGCCCCTTGAACCCGTCTCTGTCGAGAAAAGCCGGATTCCAGCGGGCATTCATCTTCGGTGCAGTAAACACACCGAAACCCTCATCCCATTGCACCCGGATGCCAGGCAGCAGTTCCAGGCGGGTCCCCACAGACATGTCGTTCTGCAGATACACTGACGCCTGCTCCTGGCTCCGTGGCGGCACCTCCCGGGTGTCGGCAACCGTACCGTCCATGGACTCACGGGTCTGGCTTTGCTCCAGGGCGTCGTACTGATAGTCCAGACCCAGGGTTAACAGGTTGTTTGCGAGCACGGTATCCCACTGCTGGCCCACCATACCGGTCTGCATCTGTGCGGAGCGTTCCTGTTCCAGGGCCTCTGTGCGCACCGCATCCTGTGTCGTGGTTTGTTCAAACCACTCGAAGCGCCCCTGGGTTTTACTATCGAGGTTAAGCCCAAACACCTGTGCTGGCCGCTCCCAGGTCAGGCCAGTGCCCAGCCGGCGGGTGTGATCCCCATAGCGGAAGGGAACCCCCTCTCTGTCCACCGGCCGTGATAAATCCGCCTCAAACCCGTCAATGTCCCAGCGTAAGCGGTGGGCCCCAGGGGCCAGTGCCAGGCGGTGACTGCCTGACAGGGTCTGACCGCTGAAGGTGTCATGGGTCCGGCTCTCCGGGTCCCGCCCTGAACCGCTGTTGTCTTGCCAGTCGAGACTCAACTGGCTGTTGGCGATGCCAACCGGCCCACTGGTAGCCCGGAGGTTGACCCGTTGCTCCGCCAGAACGCCCCCCTTCGCCTGATCGGTATTCTGATCAGCAAAATCCGTCCCCCGCCAGCCCAGGCGAAGTTCAGGCTTATCAGGGGTGGTGGTAATAATATTGACCACTCCCCCCATGGCGGCACTGCCATGCAGCGCCGAGGTGGCTCCGCGAACCACTTCAATACGCTCCACCCGCCCCAGGGACAGTCGCGACAGATTCACCGTGGAACCGGTGGAGGCGGAGACCGGCATGCCATCAATCAGCACCACTACCTGATCACCGCTCATTCCCTGCATCACCACCTGTTGCCCTTCATCACCATGAATCCGCTGCAGCTGCACACCGGGGACGAACTTCAACGCCTCTGCCACGGTGTTCACCTGCCGGTTCTCCATCTCCTCACGGGTCACCACATCCACTTTCACAGGGGAATCCGCCAGCATTTTCTCCGTTCGCGTTCCTGTCACCACCAGGGTTGAGAGCTTGTCCAGGGAGGCAACCTTGAACGCAGCCACCTCGCTCCCACCCTTTGTGTCTGCCTCCGCCACAGAGCTTGTCCCTGCAATTGCCTCACCTGGCGGCAACACTCCAGAGAACCCCAGAATGACGAGTGCCGGAAGAACCCTACGTTTTGACATTGGCCTGTCCCTAGTTTGCTTGCGTGTCCTTGACCCCGGTTTTGACTTTGACGGGGATGAGTTGACTTCTCATTTGCGAATGATAATACTTCTCATTCTCTGAAATGCAAGTCTATTGAGGGATCGACATGACGCAAGCAAACCCAATCACTATCATCCCACCCCGTTCTGAGGTGGCACCCAGCCAGCACATCACTGACTTGAAGCTGCAGTGGCAGGCTCTGAAAAAAACCCAGCCAGCACTGCGAATTCGTAACGCGGCTGACAACCTTGGGGTCAGTGAAGCTGAATTACTGGCCACGGAGTGCGGCAATGACGTAATGCGCCTGAGACCAGAGCCCTTAAACGTGCTGGCTGAACTACATCGCTGCGGCCCGCTGATGGCATTGGTGCGAAACCACCACGCCGTCCATGAAACCACCGGCACCTTTGGGGAGCTTCGGGGACAGGGCAGCATCCGGCTGTTTCTGGGGGAGCAGGATCAGCGCCTGTTCACCCGGGGATGGACTCGCGCCTTTGCGGTGCAAACCGGGACAGAGCGCAGCAGCATTCAGTTTTTTAACCCCAGCGGCCGTGCCTGCTTCAAGCTCTTCACCACCGCGGAAACCCGCCTTGATGTCTGGCATGAGCTGGTGAACCGGTTCGCGTCATCGGATCAGTCAGCCAGCGAATCCGGCATCCAGCCGGAGATGCTGCCAAAGACCGTCAGCCAGCTGACCCCTGAACAAACCCAGGAGCTACGGCAACGCTGGGCCGCCATCAGCGATGTGCATCAATTCCGGGGACTGCTGAAACGCTTTGGTCTGAACCGGGTCAGCGCTTTTCGCCATGCCGGCCCAGACTGGGCTGAGGAGTTGCCACTGAACGCTATTGAGACCGTGATCACTCAGGCCAAGGACCTTGATCTCTCCCTGATGACCTTCGTGGGCAACCCGGATGGGATTCAGATCCACACCGGGCGCCCCGGCCGGCTGGTGCGCACCGGAGAGTGGTTTAATAACCTGTCCCCCCGTTTCAGCCTGCACCTCAACAGCCATGCCATTGCCAGCACCTGGCTGGTGCGGCGACCGAGCAAAGACGGTGTTATTACGTCTCTGGAAGCCTTCGACGAGAATGAAGAGTCCATCCTGCAGTTGTTCGGTGAGCGTACTGAAGGCCAGGCAGAAAACACCCTCTGGCGTAAGCTTGCAGAGGAGTTGCCCCGTCATGCTGACTAATTACCGCACCCTCTGCCCCCGGCTCATGGCAGGCGCAGTTCTGCTATGCCTGCCCATGGTCTCACTCACTGCATGGACAGCGGAGCGAATTGTGGTGGCGGATGGCGCACTGACCGAGATCGTCTATGCCCTCGGTGCCGGCGAGCGCATTGTCGGTGTGGATACCACCAGCGGCTACCCGGCACAAACCCAGGCGCTGCCGAATATCGGTTATCTTCGGGCCCTGTCAGCTGAAGGTGTGCTTTCCTTAAACCCCACCCTGTTGCTGACCACCAATGAGGCCGGGCCACCGGCTGTGCTGCAGCAACTCCGGGGTGCCGGTCTGCGTATCGAGCAACTGGAGGCCCCCTATTCACTGACAGGAACCCTTGAGCTGATCGAGGAGGTGGGTGCTCTCCTTGGGCGGACATCAGAGGCACAGGCGTTATCCAATGAATTAGCAGACAACGTCAGCCAACAGCTTGGTCAGGTGGAAGAGGACCTGCGGGTGATGTTCCTGCTCCACGCCGGTGGCCAGGGGGTCATGGCCAGTGGTACCCACACCCGGGCCGATGCACTGCTGACCATGGTGGGTGTGAAAAACGTCAATGACGGCTTTGAAGGCTTCCGCCCCCTTACCAGTGAAGGGGTGCTGCAAGGGGATCCGGATGTGATTCTGGCCTTCCATGTTCAGGGCAATACCCGGGACCTTTATAACCACCCTGCCCTTCGCCTGACACGGGCAGCCCGGGAAGGTCGCATTCATGTGCTGGATAAACCCCAGTGGCTGCAGTTCGGACCTCGCCTGGATGAAACCCTGAATGAACTGACCCACCTGCTGAACACCCCGGAACGACCCCATATGGCCGCAGGGAGGGCGAGCCCACCATGACGGCACCGGTGACCGAAGCCATAAAGCGCTACCCACTCCCGGCGCTGTCGCCTGCCGTTCGAACGCGCCTGCTGACAGTGATGCCATGGTTGCTACTGTCCCTGCTGCTGACCTGTGTGGTGCTGGCGGGACTGCGCTATGGGGCCACCCCCATGTCCTGGCTGGGGGTGATCAGCGCCCTGGTGGATGGCTTGCCTGGGGTGAATCTGAACTACCACAGTACCCAGGAAGCGCTGGTGGTGCGGGAGCTGCGACTGCCCCGGGTACTGATGGGCGGGCTGATCGGTGCCGGCCTCGCCGTTGCCGGGGCGTCGGTGCAAGCCGTTTTCCGCAACCCCCTGGCGGACCCCGGCATTATCGGTGTTTCCAGTGGCTCGGCCCTGGCGGCCATTCTGATGATTGTTATGGGGGACCGGATGCTGATCGGCTGGCTGGCGGATTACCGGGCGTTTGCCCTGCCCATTGCGGCATTTATCGGCGGCCTGATTACCACCGCGCTGATCTACCGCATTTCCACCATGGATGGGGCAACCCGGATTCTCACCCTGTTACTGGCAGGCATCGCCATCAGCGCCCTGACTGGCGCCCTGTCCGGCATTCTTACCTACCTGGCGGATGACCAGCAGCTGCGCACACTGACCTTCTGGAGCATGGGCAGCCTGGGCGGGCTGAGCTGGCAATCCCTCTGGACGGCAGGCCCCTGGATTCTCACCGCCCTGGTGGTGCTGCCCTTCTTCTGCCAGCCCCTGAACGCCCTGCTGATGGGTGAACAGGTGGCGGGGCACCTGGGTATGGATGCGCAACGCATCAAAAAGGTGGTGCTGACCCTGGCGGCGGTGGCCGTGGGTGCCTCCGTTGCAGTGGCGGGGATTATCGGTTTTGTGGGTCTGGTGGTTCCCCATCTGATGCGGCTATGGCTGGGCCCTGACCATCGCCGCCTGTTGCCCGCCTGTGCCCTGTGTGGCGCCAGCCTGCTGATTCTGGCAGACCTGCTGTCACGCACCATCGCCGCACCTGCGGAAATTCCCATTGGCATTATCACCGCCCTGATCGGCAGCCCTTTTTTCCTGTGGCTGTTACTGACCCAGGGTAAACGCGGAGGTATCTCATGATTCAGGCAAACGATGTCGTGGTCCAGGCCGGTGGCCGGACACTGCTGGATGGCATTAACTGCACCCTGCAGCCCGGGGAGCTGCTGTGTGTGCTAGGGGCCAATGGTGCTGGTAAATCCACACTACTCTCCGCACTCTGTGGCGATCACCGCCTTCACAGGGGCACTGTGACCCTCGATGGGATACCCCTCTCCCGCTACCGCGCCGGGGAACTGGCGACACGCCGTGCCGTTATGCCCCAGAGCTCACATCTGGGGTTCCCATTCCAGAGCCGGGAAGTGGTTGAACTGGGCCGCATGCCCTTCAACGAACCCCGCGCCGTTACCCAACAAGCCACCCGGGAGTGCCTGTCCCTGACCGCCACCACCCACCTCACCCGGGCCCGTTACCCGGCCCTTTCCGGGGGCGAGAAGCAGCGCATTCAACTGGCCCGGGTTCTGGCGCAACTGTGGCCATTCACTGCCGGTTCCACCCGCTACCTCTTTCTGGATGAAGCCACCGCCAGCCTGGACCCCCTTCATCAGCAACAGGTGTTCAGTCTGGCCAGGCAATTGAGCCAGCGGGGGCTTGGGGTCATGGCGGTGGTCCATGACATGAATCTGGCGTCCCGGTTTGCTGACCGGCTGCTGCTGTTAAAGGATGGACAGGTGCTGGCGGCTGGCCCCCCGGATGAGGTCATGAGCCCAAACCTTATTGCAGAAGCCTTCGCGGGGCTGAAAACCCGGATAGTGGCGGATGCGGAAGATGGTCGTCCCTGGATTCAGCCCCTCAGTGAACAGAATGGACCGACGCTGTCCCGGCACTCCGGAGAAACCCATAGCCCGGTTGCCCACTGTAAAAACCCGGCAACAGAGGGACTCGCCTTCCAGGCATAGTCTGTGTGATTGCAGAATTCTCTGCATGACTCAGGAATCAGCAGCCGCTGTTAACGGATGCGAAAGAACTTATAAGGAGGGGGCGTATTCAGAAGGGAAGAGGGTATGACAGGTCGCACCTGCCATACCTTCATATACCTGGATTACCGGAAACTCAGTTACCGGTGTATTCCAGAGAAGAGTGATGCAGAACGATCCGCAGATCACCTTCATCATCGTTGTAGAAGGTCCAGGTCTTATCCACGGTGGTTACATCACCGTCGCCATCGGTAAAGTGTACTTTACCCATGGTGTTGGCAGTTCTGTCGGAAATAAAGATAGCGGCATTTTCCACTTCACAGTTGGTCCAGCCATTCAGGGCGAAGCCGCTGTCATCCGGATAGTTTGAATCACCACCCACGAAATATGACAGGGCGCCTTCACGGGTAGTCCGGAAGGTTTGCGGCTGAACGGTCATGGTCGGCTTAAACAGGACTTCTCCCATCTGATAGCCGTAAGCGGCATCAATCACTTCACCAGCCAGTTTCTTGGCGGCAGAGTGGCCGTGCTCTTCGTTGGTCTTGCTGATGTCCAGCAGCGCATCACACCAGCCGCTTTGTGCATTTTTCACGGCATCTTCGTGGATGGCATGGTTGCCAGCAGATGCCAGACCGGGTGCAGTAGCGCCAACGACGGCGGCTAAAACGAGCATGTTGAGTTTTTTCATCATTGTTCTCCTGTACTGACCTAAAAAAACGCTGAACACCTGGTCAGTAGACCTGCATTAATACCCAGCGTACTTGAGAGCACAGTACGTACTTCAGGGGCAATTTACTTAGCATTCTGAAGCATGTTAAACAGGATTATTGTTTTGTTAATGTTCCCGTAATAAAAATATAAGAGCCAGTCGATTGATTGCAATAGAGCGTGCTTTCAGAAACTGAACTACAGCCACCCTCTCTGTAACCCCATCAATAACGCCGCAATCAGGCACCCACCCAGCAGCGCGGGCAGCGCCCAGTAATGAAACTCCCGCCAAAGCCCCGGCTGCCTGGCCAGGCGCAGGGCAATCAGGTTGGCCAGGGAACCAATGGCCAACCCGAAACCACCCACACTCACCCCCCATGCCAGGGTTTGCCAGTCATCGGTAAAGGCATAAAGAAAAATGGCGGCGGGCACATTGGACATCACCTGAGAGCTGAGCACCCCCGCGGTAAACACCTCCCCCGGCAACTGCAGCAAGTGACCCGCCAGCTCAGCCATTACCGGCAAACCTGCCAGCAGATTCAGATTGATGAACATCAGCACAAATACCAGCAGCAACAGCCAGTCCACCCCCAGCAGGATGTGCCGTTGATAACACAGGGTCAGGAGAATAACGGCAGCTGCTGCGGGGGCGGCATACCCCCATTCCGTCAGAACCAGGAACGGGATGTAGAGTAATAGTGAGACCCAGAACAGCTGACGATGCCGGGTGATAACGAGGGGAACATCGGTAACGGCGATACGCTTGCCTGGAAAGGCAAGGGGCACTGCCGCGATCAACAGCGCCATCAGTGCCAGGGCCAGTGGCGCCATGACCAGGGTAAATTCCACAAAACCGGCACCAGAGGCCTGCCAGAGAAACAGATTCTGGGGATTACCAATGGGGCTGATGGCAGAGCCGGCATTTACCGCCAGTGCCTCAAAGATGATCAAACGCCCCACCGGCAACTGGGCCACAGTGCGTAAACCCAGTGTCAGGGGCACCACTATAAAAAGGGCCACATCATTGGTAATCACCGCCGACAGTCCACCAGAGAACAGAATCAGGCTGATCGCCAGCCGGCGCTCACTATGAATCCGCTGCAACAGCCACTGCCCGGCCAGGGTCAGGTAACCACTGACTTCCAGCCCGCGACTCAGCACCATCAAGCCAGCCAGGGCACCGACGGTTTTCCAGTCAACCAACTGATGCAGGGCCCAGGTGGGCTCTTCTGTCAGCCACAGTAAGGGGATCAATGCCACCAGAAGGATGGTCAGCAACAAATCTTCACTCAGTCGCGACAGGGCGTGGCGAAACAATGACATGGTTGGCTCGGTATGGGTCACATGAATTGCAGAAGGGTCGTATTATTACCCATTGTGGATACAACCTTTATCATCATTTAGTGGTTTATTTAAGTCGTCTCTTATCAGAGGTTGTAACACTACCTGCTCCAACGGGGGGCTTTGAGCGTATCACTTCAACAGTACACCTAATTTAATGAACAGCTGGCAATTAACGTACTATGATTTGCTGGTAGAACCCGGCAAACCCCATCAATTGCTTGGCAAGGATGCAGTGTCCTTTATGGTAAAACGAATCCCCCTTGCCTCCCTGAAAGTCGGCATGTTCATCAGCGACCAGAACAACGACTGGATACCCCACAACAAGGACCGACGCCGGGGCTTCATCAGGAACGAGGAAACCATTGAACGGATCCGCAGGCTCGGTACGCTGTTCGTCTATATCGACACGGACCGTGGCCTAGACAGCAATGACGGGGAACCGGTTGAAGAAGTTGAAGCCCGTAACGAAGCCATGCTGCAGAAGGCCGCGGAAGCCGCTCCCCATGAGTTGCGTAAGGTAGCCCTGGAAGATGAAATGAGCCGGGCCAGGGACGTTCACACCCAGGCCCAGGGCTTAGTGGATAACCTGATGAAGGGTATCAAACTTGGCAGGGCCGTGGATTTAACCCCCGTCAAGGATCTGGCCACCGAGCTGCAACAGTCTGTGTTCAACAACCCCAATGCTCTCTCGGCTCTGGGAAGAATCCGCGATAAAGACAACTACCTGCTTGAACACTCCGTGAACCTGAGCGTACTGATATCGATTTTTGGCAAAGGCCTGGAGTTGGAAAAAACCATTCTGCACGAATTGATTATCGGCGCGCTGCTGCACGATATTGGCAAAATCCTGACCCCTGACGACCTCCTTCACAAACCGGGCAAGCTCACCCCCGCTGAATTTGAAATAGTCAAACTGCACGTTTCCCACTCCAGGGATATTCTCAAGAAAAGCGAAGGCATTGGCGAGGTCACCCTGCTGACCGCCGCACAACACCACGAGCGCATGGACGGCACCGGCTATCCCGAAGGACTGGGTAGCGGGGAAATCTCGCTCTATGGCCGCATGGCAGCGGTGGCCGATGTTTATGACGCCATCACCGCCGACCGGATTTACCATAAAGCCATGACGCCTACACAGGGCATGAAAAAACTGCTGGAATGGAGCGGTCATCACCTGGATGGCAAACTGGTCGCCCAGTTTATCCGCTGCCTGGGAATCTACCCTGTGGGCAGCACGGTTCTACTGGATAGCGGTCGCCTGGCGGTGGTGATTGAAAACAACCCGGAAGACCAGAGACTGCCCGTGGTGCGGGTTTTCTACCATGCCCGGCTGCGTCAGAAAATCATGGTACAAACCCTCGATCTGTCACGACCGAATGCACAGGACCGGATTAAACAGAGCGTAGACCCGGCTGACTATAACGCGGATATACGCCCTTTTCTGGATTGGTGAAGTGCTTCAGATTGCATCTGGCGGGGTATGGCGGCCAGCAGGGGGCGGGACGCTCAGGGCCCAGCATATCCGGGGTGATTTTGTCGCCAGAAAAAGCACTGCCCCTAAACCACTCCAGTTCTTTTCGCCACCGGAGATCCCGCTACCGCCGAACTTCCTGCGGCCGGTAACGCTGCATAAATAAATCCAGAAAAGGTGAACCCGGTCCCGCAGACACCCCTTGTGCAATAGAGCCGGCCAACCCCAAAGTGACGTCACTGGCTTTGTAGTCAAACCGGTTCGACAGCCATTGCTTTAACCAGAGGGTGTTATCAAGCCGGGTGATTAGCCGGGTAACATCCGCGGCCAGGCGAAACTCACTGCTGATATCACCCACCTTGGCAACCAGCACTGCCACCCCAGGGGCATGGTGATACAGCTTAAGCACCAGCCGCTGCAGGTGTGGCACCACCAGCACACCCTCGACGCCATCCAGAACACTTTACGCCTGGATCAGTGCTTTGTGGTAGCGCTTGCTGTCCGGTTTTCGCACCAGGCTCACGGGGATCAGAAACCGGGCCTACACTGTTGCGGCATTAACCCAGCCCAACACATGAGAAAGGAAGCAACAGGTGGGCTAAAGCTGCCTATTCCCTGGACACCCGCAGGATCAACTCCTCAGCATCCACCGCCAGTTCCAGGAGCGACCGGGTCTGATCCCCCCCCAGACGATAAAGAATCAACTCATTGATCCCCGCCACAATGGCGACACCCATTGGCAGACTCAGGGACATAACCGGCTCACCCCGCTGCCGTTGCATCTCGATTTGCCCCTGCAGATACCGGGCGAACTGCTCCACCACCTGACGACGCATGTTCATACCCACCTCCCCCAGAGTGGCAAGCTCGATGTACAGCGCTTTCATCAGCAGTGGTCGGGCCTCAACCACAGACAGATAGGCATGGGTCGTCCACTTGACCTGCTCGGACCAGGACTTGTCAGCGGTGCCAGCACGCTGGATGGCCCCCATGACGTGGCGCCCTACATCCTCACACAGCGCCAGGAAACAGGCCTCTTTATTCTGAAAGTGCTCATAGAAGGTTCTGCGGGATACCCGGGCCGCTTCGGCAATATCCGACAGGGTTATCTGGCGAAAGCTTTTGCGCTCCAGGGTCTCCGCCAGGCCGGCAAGCAGGCGATCGCGATGGTTGGCAGGGGGTACAGAGGCGTCATTCATAGGGCCAGCCATTGTGTCAGTGAGTGGGCCAAGTCTATTGAATGAAAACTACCCCGTCCACGAATCCAACCGTTAAAGCAGCCACTGGTACTGAATAGTACCATTTGCCAGATCGATGAATTACAGTGGTACTTGTCAGTACCAACTTCGTCATCAAGGCGTACTCCTATGAACCCTCAGTCCCCTCCCCTGCGCCACGGCGCAAACCTCAGCCTGTCTGAACGTCAGGCGAAACCCTTGCTAATGCTGATCCGGGACAAAGCCCGCGCCCGCCCCAGTGAGCCTCAGTGGCAGGCACTGGGTGATTCCCTGCTGGTCGGGGACCCGATCGCGGATACCCTCGCTGACTGGCTGCAAAGGGGCGAGAGACGCGCCCGGTGGCAGGCCTTTGAACAGTGTCTTCATCATGGAATTGCCAGCCAGCCGGATGCGCCGGAGCCCCTGGGGCGCTTTTTTGCGGTGGTGGAGTCACCTCCGGCGTGGCTTGACTGGGAGCGGGTGAACCGGGGTATCGCCGCCAGCGCCCTGTCTGGCCGGACCGGCATGCGGGTGCTGCGGGATCTCGGGCTGATGGCCGGCTACCAGGCCAGCGCCATCAACCAGACCCTGGTCATGACCGGTGCCCTGGAATCCGGGGCGGCCAAACGGGTAGCCGAAACCACCAAGTGGTGGATGGATTGTACCAGTGCCAGAAGCCTTGAGCCCGGTGCCCCCGGTTACCGCAGCACCTTGCAGGTACGGCTGATACACGCCCTGGTCCGCCGTAACCTGCTACAGCGTCCGGACTGGAGCACTGAACACTGGGGGGTGCCCATCAACCAGCTCGACATGCAGGCCACCTACCTGGCCTTTTCCCTGCTGTATATTATCGGTCAGCGGGCCATGGGAACCCTGATCCGGCGCCGGGAAGCGGAGGACATCATGCACCTGTGGCGCTATATCGGCTGGCTTATGGGGCTCGATGAGAGCCTGCTGTGCGAGACCCAGCAGGATGCCTTGGTTGCCCTCTACCAGAACCTGCTCAGCCAGCCCGTTGCCGACGAAACCAGCCAGCAACTGGGCCGCGCCCTTATGGATGAACCCCTGGGACGCCACTACCCTCGCCTGGGCTGGCTGCACGGGCGATGGGAGAAACAGGTCCACCTGAGCATTATCCGCTGGTTTATTGGCAAGCCTGGCCTTAAAGCCCTGGGGTTGCCCAGGGGGACCCTGCCCTGGTATCCCATCCTGTTTGCCCCGGCCAATGCGCTGTGGTGTGGGTTACATCGGATTCTGCCGGGGGGGCGGGAACGGCTGATCAGACAGGGGCGGGCGGCGCAACACCGGCAGCTGCGAAGGCTGTTTGGGGAGGCTTTGCCGGAGATACTAAAGAGGACTATCTGAAGACTCTCGGCTAAGAAGGGATAATGTCGGCAAGATCAGTCCATTTGATCTGCACGCTTTCTATCCCACTTGGCCCTCATATCTCCATGATCAGTCAGACAGCCTTCATCCGCGGCTTGCACACCTTTTTCCACTTCACGGATAAACCACTCTTCCCTGGGCACATATTGTTTGATGGCCTCCGCCATCAGCCATGCCCGGGGCCTGTCCATTGCTTCAGCCATTTGGCCGACTCTCGCTAATGTGTCGTCATCAAGTCTGACGGACGTTGCTTTTAACACCATCATGTCGTGTTGCATCATCTACTGCCCCGAAGCGGAAAACTCCACCAGAAACTCCTGCAGCATGCTGTAACTCAGCCCCCAGATGCAGTGACCCTGATAGCGGACACAGGGCATCTTCAGGTGCCCGAAGCGGGTTGACCAGCGCAGGGTGGATTGGTTGGCGGGGTCAGACAGGTGGGACAGGGGCACCCACACCCGTTGTTGCACTTCGTGGTTGAATGCCAGGGTTTCAGGTCCGGCCCACTCAAACACATGGGGTGTCACCACCATGGGGCGCCAGCGGTTGTGCTGGCGTGTCAGAAGGTCTGACAGCCGGGCCTGGTGGCGGCCATGGCGGGTCAGGTCCAGGCCGGTTTCCTCAAGGGTTTCCCGGGTGGCCGTGTGCTCACTGGAGGTGTCCTGCTGCTCCAGCCGGCCGCCGGGAAAGGCCATATGGCCGGACCAGGGGTCGCCATGGCGAAGAGCCCGCTGGATAAACAGCAGCTGCATCTCCCCTGCCTCTGAGCGGCGGTAGATCAAAGCCACCGCGGCCCGGGACACACGGTGGCGTAATGGCAGTTTGCGGGGGCGCAACGC
The DNA here is from genome assembly GCA_007692645.1 of Halomonadaceae bacterium. Classification (GTDB taxonomy): domain Bacteria; phylum Pseudomonadota; class Gammaproteobacteria; order Pseudomonadales; family Oleiphilaceae; genus REBR01. Next base: position 22,558 of record REBR01000140.1, read on the forward strand.
CCTGAGTAATTGCAGCATGGAGTTTTCAACTGTAACCGGAACACAGGGGTGACAAAACCACAGGGAGTGGGTAAAGGCAACATGGAACCTCGGCCATAGCACCTGACTCTGAGTTGGTTTATCGCGGCCATGGCCGCTCCCACAGGTAGGACTCGCTGTGCGGGAAGGCATTGCAGAGTAAGGGTATTCCAAGAAACTTATGAAAGTAGCATTCGGGTCTGTCCTCGATGTGAAAGTGACATAAAAGCTTCATACTTCTGTGGTGGCTGCAGTGGTAGCCTCCCTGGCAATTGTCGGTTTTGAGAGTTGGATGTATGAGAGTGCTTGCGCTGTATAACCTGAAAGGCGGTGTGGGGAAAACCACCGCGGCGGTGAATCTGGCCGCTGAGGCGGCCCGGGCCGGGCATCGGGTGCTGCTCTGGGATCTGGATTCCCAGGGGGCTGCCAGCTGGTATCTTCAGCATGATCAGGGGCTGCAGAAGAGCAGCAAAAAGTTATTGCTGGGGAAACAGCCCATAGGCCGGGAGATTGTGGGCACCCCGGTGACCAATCTGGACCTGTTGCCCGCTGATGCCAGGCTGCGGCACCTGGATGTGCTGCTGGCACAGAAAACCGACGATCGCAGCCACCTGAAGAACCTGATCAAACCCCTTTCAGAGGCCTACAGCCTGGTGGTGCTTGATTGCCCCCCCAGCTTTTCCCGGTTATCCGATAATCTGTTTGAAGCGGCGGATCTGATCGCCGTACCGACAGTGCCCACGCCCCTTTCACTGCGGGCCTGGGAACAGTTGACGGCGCATTTTGACCGGCAAAAGCGGCCGCGAAAAATTCTGCGCCCTTTCCTTTCTA
>REBR01000057.1 GCA_007692645.1 Halomonadaceae bacterium
CCCCCCGCTGAATATTGATCCGCCCCCCTTCCACGCCCATCTCGCCACTGGCGAAATCCGGGTGTACCTGGCGGACCGTCAGGTTGGCCCGGCTGTTCTGCAGCTCCGGCAACTGACCCGGTAATTCCAGAAAACGCTCGGTGCGGTACAGGGCCAGGGTATCCCCCGGGCGCAGACCGTTGTTGGCGCCGGCCGCAATCCGCACCCGGTCATTCTCCACCCGCTCGATACGGGCCATAAACGGCTGACAGGCGAGATTACGCTCAATTTCCTGGGTCATGATCGCCAGCAACCGGTTCACCTGCCGACCGTAGGGGGTCTGATCAAAAGCCGCGGTGGCAAAGCCCACATTGTCTCCCGGCCCCTTGTCCCAGGTGCCGCTGGTGCTGAAACGCTGCTGCAGAATGGGGGCCCCGCTGAAACCGTCGTGGATCATCATATCCACCACAAAACGCCGCTCCCGATTAAGCCCACCCACACCCCGGCGCAGGTTATTCAGCACCGAACTGCGCCAGGTATCCGGGGCTTCCACCCCGAAATCCCGCACTACCCCAGACACCACAAACTGCACCCCCATTTCACTGGCAGTAGAGACCGCCTGCTCCAGGCGATTGCGCTCTACCATCCGGGTAGGTGCATTACGGGCATCTTCGTACACCGCCAGGTGGGTTGCCGCAAACGGCCTGACCAGCTTGGCCCCCTGCATATTCGCCACCAACGCCTCAGGCACTGCACGGTCCAGCCCTTCCAAACGGCCAATACCCCCCTGCCCCGGGTTCACCACATGGAAACCGGCAAAAGCCACCCCCTTGCCAAAGCGGTTTATGGGCTCGCCGCCACAGGCCACCATGGCCTCATCCTCGGTGTCGTTGTCCGTTGCCAGCCGCGCCTCCAGGGTCACCCGAATGCGGTCACCATGGCGGCTCACCACTTCGTTGCGCACTTCCTGGACACGGGCCCGGGATAATACCGTCATGCGGGTATCGGTAATCACCCCATTGGTGACGGTCTGATGACTCTCCACCCGGCTTTCAAACTGCATGGCGGCATTGCGCAGGGCAGCATTACGGGCCTGCTGTTCCACTTTATTAATGTCCCGGTCGTGGTCATGCACCACCGCATTGCCATGCCCCTCCACCCACTGGGCAGTAGCAGGCAGAGCCAGCAATAGCAGACAACAGGCAACAGCCAGTTGTAGTAAACCGCGGGATAAACACCTGAACATGGGCGTTACTCCAGAAAATACAGGGTGGCAGGGGCGTCCCGGGGTGCACTGCCACTGTTGCCACTACCCGTGACCATGGCACCGGCACCATCATGGCCGCCTGGCAGGGGAATGCCGCAGGAACCCCTGGCGTGCTCGGGCAGGATATTGGCGACACAGGCCTGAAAGCCCGGCTCCAGCTTCAGATGCAGGGTGGTCTCCACTACCCCGTCCTCGTGTTCTATCACCGACTCCACCCGGGCACCGCGAATATAGCCGTCCACATAGGCCCGGTAATAGTCACCCTGCACCGCATAATCACTCACCCGGGTTTCCCCATAAATGCCGGTTCCATAAACCCGCTCGGTCAGGTTACGCAGGGCATCCAGCTGGGAAGCCCGGCGGGCTAACAGCCGGGCCTGGGTGGAAGGTGCTTCTGCCTCCGCCTCCGGCACGGTGCCGAAGCCGCTGGCACGCACCACAATCGGCTGTGGGGGTAATTCCTGAATAACCCGCTCGTTACCAGGGTGGGAATAGTCCACCTGGCAACCGGACAGTATCAGCATTGCCAGCACCAGCACTGCCCCTGTAAAACGCACCATGCTTATACTCCAGCCTGTGTTTACTGCCTGTTTACTGTTGGTATGGTAAAAAACCACCGTTTTAAATGATGGCATGAAATATCCATGCCACAAGCACTTTAACCCGCTCATACCAAGAGATAGAACCCTGTCTGGCAGGCTGCCTGAGATGCCAGAAGGGTATAGCGGCAAGATTCCGCCGCCTGCATCCAGGGAACGCCAGGCTGGTTACAGGCGTGTTAGCTGATAGTGACCTAAGCTCTTTGTTTATTCTCTTTTCCAAATATCTATTGAGGTTGTGCTCCATGCCACGGAATTCTTCCAAACGCTTTCCCCACTGTACTCTGGTGATACTGATCAGCGCCTTGTCCACCCCCGTTCTGGCCGCACCACCGTCATTCCAGGATGTGCGTTCCATGGGCATGGGGGGCACCGGTGTGGCTGCAGCCAGGCCTTCAGGCGCGGTTTATCACAACCCGGCCCTGCTCTCCCTGGAGCACGGTCACTGGCAGAATGATTTTGCCATCACATTGCCCGGGGCCTATGGCCGCTTTGCGGACAGTGAAGATGTGCCGGATGAGATCGACGATATTCAAGAAACTATTCGGGAACTGGAGAACTCAAATCCAGGGAATGTGCGATCCAATGCCGGGCGCCTCGCGGATCAGCTGGAAGGGGTAGACGGGGATACTTTAAGGGGCGATCTGGGGCTGGGATTCAATGTGGCCAAGCCCGGCCAGGAACTGGGGCTGGGATTTCACATGAGCGGCCGCCTGCGGGCCACGATTCAGGGCAACATCAGTGAACAGGATATTGGGGATCTGCGCACCATAGAAAGTGGCATTTTTGATCTCAATGATCTTTTAGGCGGCGATGATCTGGAATCCCGGGGCCGGGTACAGGCCACCGCAATTTTGGAAGCCGGGGTCAGCTTTTCGACCCAAATGGACCTGGGGCAAGAGCGCATTGCCATCGGCATCACGCCAAAATACATGCAACTGCGCACCTTCGATTACATCGAAAACGTGGATGATTTCGATGATGATGACTTCAACGCCTCCGAGTTTGAGACCCAGAAAAACGGCGTCAATTTCGATATCGGCGCCGCCATCCAGGCCGGTGACCGGGACCAGTGGCGCTATGGCGTATCTATACGCAATGTGCTCCCCATGAGCCTCAAAGCCGCCCGCCAGGACTTTACCCGCCTCACAGGCGACAGCCTGGGGGATGACAACCGCCCGGAAATGAAAATCCGCCCCCTGGTGACCGCGGGTGTCGCCCATAGCAGCAGCTTTCACACCCTTACCGCGGATCTGGACCTGACCCGCACCCGGGCCTTTGGCCCGGAAGCGGAAACCCAGTGGCTGTCTGTGGGGGGTGAGATAAACCTGATTGACTGGATTAACCTGCGGGCCGGTGCCCGCCAGAACCTGGCCAGCAATACCGGTGCTGACGGCATTGAAGAGAAAACCCAGTTCACCGCTGGGGTGGCTTTCAGCCCTTTCGCCTTGCGCATCGAAATTGCCGCACTGCTCAGTGATGATGAAATCGGCGCTGCCGCTGAGCTCGGCCTGGCGTTCTGAGACTCTTCTGCCGGCACTGCTGATTCCCGGGGGTGCCGGTTTTTTCTCGGCAACCCTGCAGCTCCACCCGCCGTATTTTACCTAATTTTACACAGCGTTATAAATTGCTGCCTTACCCCTGTTAATCGCTACTCCCCATTTGACCGCCACCCTCTAGCATGGCCCTTTCTGACAACCCCAACACTGCATTCCGTTAAGGCCGGTTCGCCTTGCAGGACGTCCCCATGATTCCCCTGTCTGCCCTTCGGGGCTTCACCTTCGTTATGCTCAGCGCACTGACCAGTTTCGCCTGGAGCGCCCCGGCTTCCTATCAGGACATCCGTGCCATGGGTATGGGGGGAACCGGTGTTGCTGCGGCCAGGCCCGCTGCCGCCAGCTTCTTTAATCCGGCATTATTAGCCAGTGAGCCTGACCAGGGGGGGAACACCTGGAACCTGATGCTGCCTGGCATCAATGGGCGCCTGGCGGACCGTAATAACCTGCCGGACCGTGTCGGGGAAATTCAGGACAGTATCCTCAGTATCATACTGAGCTTTCTTGCCAACACCATGGACAGCCCGGAGACCCAGCGTAATGCCGGCCGGCTGGCTGACCATCTGCAGGCTCTGGAGGGAGAAATGCTCAGGGCGGACCTGGCCATGGGCGCCTCCCTGACACGGCCCAACTCCGGTCTAGGCCTGGGGCTCCATGGCAGCGCCCGCATTCGCGGTACCGTGCAGGGCAATGTTAAAGGGGGGGATATCCAGTTACTGCGCAGTATCGAGAACCGCAACCCGCCCACGGACTTCTTCGGCGGTGACCTTGGCTCTAACGCCCATGTGCTGGCCACCGGGGTTATTGAGGCGGGGGTTACCCTGGCCCGTCAGTTTCCCCTGGGGCAACAGCAGCTGGCCCTGGGCCTGACCCCAAAAATCATGCAACTGCACACCTTTAACTATTACGAAACCCTCTACGACTTCAGCGCAGCAAGCTTTAATGCCGCTGACTATGCTACCAGCCAGTTGGGGGCAAATCTGGATGCCGGAGCGGTCTACTCCTTCGGCGAAAGCCAGCAGTGGCGGCTGGCCACCTCAGTACGCAACCTGTTTCCCATGACCCTGGAAGCCAAAGCCTACCCCCCTGGCTCCCGCTTCTTTCAGCCACAGCCACCACGGTTAAAAATCCGCCCACTGATTACCCTGGGGCTGGCCCATAGCGGCGAGCGGCATACCCTGACAGCGGATCTGGAGCTGACAGAGAACCCGCCTTTCGGCCCCGAGGCCGCCACCCGCTGGCTCTCTCTTGGGGGCGAGTACCGGTTGAACGACGGAGTTGCCCTGCGGTCCGGGTTTCGCCAGAACCGCGCCAGCAACACTGGTGCCCCGGGAATTAAGGAGACCACACAGGCCAGCCTGGGCCTGGGCCTTAGCCCGGGGCGGCTGCATCTGGAACTGGCTGCTACAGTGGGGGACAATGATATCGGCGCTGGCCTGGAAGTGAATCTGAGGTTTTAACCGGTAACTAAGCCAGAACGCCCTGGCCGGCGTAATAACATTACCGTCCCCATTGCCGAGGTTGTCAGCATGCTGCATCTCTTCCGGTCCGTGGCCCTGCCAGCCACCCTGGCTTTTTCCGCAATGTTATTGGCAGGTAACGCCCACAGCGCTGAAGAAGTGCCACACGACCCCTGTCCAGCCCTGCTACAGGAAGATATCGGCAAGCTGCGCTCCAGTGACACTATCAGGCTCTGTGATGAGTTTGCCGGCTACCCGCTACTGGTAGTCAACACCGCCAGTCGCTGCGGCTTTACCGGTCAGTTTGAAAGTCTGGAACAGGTACACCAGCGGTTTAAGGAGCGGGGATTGAAGGTGATTGGTGTGCCCTCCAATGACTTCCGCCAGGAGGCCAGCACGGATGAGGAAACCGCCCGGGTGTGTTTCGTTAATTACGGGGTGACCTTTACCATGACCGAGCGCCAGCAGGTTACCGGTGAAGGGGCCCACAACCTGTTCCGCCACCTGAACCGGGACAGTGGCCAGCCGCCCCGGTGGAATTTCCACAAATACGTTGTGGACCGGGAGGGCAAGGTAACCGCCAGCTTTGACAGCCGTATAGAGCCGGACTCCCGGGCCATTATCGAGGCCATTGAAGCGGTCCTGTAGAGGTAGCCCTTACCCCTGAAGCTGACTGATCCTTTCTAGCCGCTGCTGGTGAATGGCCTCCCCCAGGGCTTTACCCTTGAAGCCTTTGGCCATCAACTCCCTGGCCTCTACCTTAGCCGCCGCGGCATATGCCCGCTGCAGGGCTGCGCCAGTGGCCTTGTCCATACCGGTGGCCTGGCAGGCCAGCAGCAACTGCTCAAAGCGCTCGGGGCGACGCCAGCCATCCGCCAGGGTAATCATGGCCAGTTGATCCTCCGGGGCCGGTTGCGGGGTCTGGGCCAGCTGCTCAGCCATCTGCAGGCGCAGTTGCGCCAGGGT
>REBR01000056.1 GCA_007692645.1 Halomonadaceae bacterium
GGTGTAGATCACGTTGCACGACATATAAAAAAAAAAAAAATAGGTATGGTTGAGCATGTGGAGGGGCACCCGGATGCGGACAAGCTGCGGGTCTGCCAGGTCTACGACGGGTCAGAAACTGTCACTGTGGTATGTGGTGCGCCCAATGTGCGCCCTGGCCTGCGGGTTCCCTTCGCCCAGGTGGGTGCCAATCTGCCGGGAGGCATGAAGGTACGCAAGACCAAGCTGCGGGGAGTTGAATCCTTTGGCATGCTCTGCGCCGCGGCTGAGCTGGGGCTGTCCGATGACAGTGATGGCCTGATGGAATTGCCGGATGATGCCCTGGTGGGAGAGGATATCCGCACCACCCTGGGTCTGGATGACTGCATTATTGATGTGGATCTGACCCCCAACCGTGGTGACTGTTTTTCCATTCGCGGTCTGGCCCGGGAGCTGGGTGCCCTGACGGATACCCCCTTCGAAGATCTGGCGCCACCGGCGGCTGAGATCATCCATGGCCAGTGCCCCAGTATTCAGATTGATGCCCCCCAAGCCTGCCCCCGTTATATTGGCCGTATCATCCGTAATGTGGACATGACCGCTGTCAGCCCCCTGTGGCTGCAGGAACGGCTGCGCCGCTCGGGCATTCGCAGCATTGATCCGGTAGTGGATGTCACCAACTACGTGATGCTGGAAACCGGGCAGCCTCTTCATGCCTTTGATTACCAACAGCTCACCGGTGGCATCGTGGTGCGCATGGCCCAGGATAAAGAAACCCTGACGTTGCTGGACGGCCAGACCGTCACCCTGACCCCGGACACCCTGGTAATTGCGGACCATAAAGGCCCTCTGGCCATGGCTGGAATCATGGGTGGCGAAGGCTCCGGTGTCAGCGCCAACACCCGGGATATCCTGCTGGAAAGCGCCTATTTCGATCCCATTACCATTGCCGGAAAAGCCCGCAGTCATGGCCTGCATACGGATTCCTCTCATCGCTTTGAGCGTGGCGTGGACTGGCAATTGCAGCGCATGGCCGCTGAACGGGCGACCCAGTTATTGCTGCAAATCACCGGTGGTGAAGCCGGCGAGCTGGAAGAGGTGGTGAGCAAGGCGGATCTGCCTCAACAGACCTATGTAGAGCTGCGGGAACAGCGGGTGCAGCAGGTGCTGGGCATGGCCATCCCCCGTGAGCGTATTGAAATCATCCTGAGCCGCCTGGATCTGGATATTGAAAAAGACCATGGCACCAGTTGGTTAATCAAGGTGCCCAGTCACCGCTTTGATATCGCCATTGAAGTGGACCTGATTGAGGAAATCGGCCGGGTCTACGGTTATAACCAGTTGCCGGTAACTCAGCCGTTTTTCCAGCAGACCCTGCGCCCCTCGGCGGAATCCCGGCGGCCACTGAGCCGGTTGCGGGATCATCTGGTGTCCCTGGATTACCAGGAGGCCATTACCTACAGCTTTGTGGACCCGGCGCTGCAACAACTGGTCGATCCGGATCAGCAGGCAGTGACACTGGCGAACCCCATTGCCTCGGACATGGCAGAGATGCGTACCTCTCTCTGGCCAGGTCTGTTAAAAACCCTCTCCCATAACCAGAAGCGCCAGCAATCCCGGGTGCGGCTGTTTGAAACCGGCCTGCGTTTCCGCCGTGGCAGCAGCCACAGTGAAGTGGAAGATATTGAGCAGACTCCCATGGTAGCGGGCCTGGTCGCCGGCCCCCGCAGTCCGGAGAACTGGGTCAATGACAAAGGCGAGGTGGATTTTTACGACCTTAAAGGGGATCTGGAGTCACTGGCAGGCCCTCTGGGTATTGAACTGAGCTTTCAGGCAGAGCGCCACCCGGCGCTGCACCCGGGGCAGAGTGCCCGGGTCAGTATTGACGGTGCGCCGGTGGGCTGGATCGGTGCTCTGCACCCCGGGGTACAAAAGAAACTGGAACTTCATGGCGCGATTTATCTGTTTGAACTATGCTTGAAACCAGTTCTTACCGGCCAGGTGCCTCATTTCACTGAATTTTCGAAATTTCCGGAAGTTCGCCGAGATCTGGCCCTACTGGTAAGCAGGGAAACGCCCTGGTCAGCGGTTGAAGCGGTAGTGAAAGAAGCTGCTGGAGAGACCCTGACCGGGTTGCGAGTGTTCGACATCTATCAGGGCGAACACATCAGCAATGACCAGAAGAGCGTGGCCCTGAGCCTGTTCTGGCAGCATCCCGGGCGTACACTGCAGGACGACGAAGTTCAGACGCTGTTTGACGCCGTTGTCGCGCAGTTGCAGACACAGCTTGACGCAACACTAAGGAGCTAGAGCCATGACGGCTTTAACGAAAGCGGATATGGCAGAACGCCTGTTTGAAGAGCTGGGGCTTAACAAACGGGAAGCCAAGGAACTTGTCGAAGCATTTTTTGACGAAATTCGTGATGCACTAAGCCACAACGAACAGGTCAAACTGAGTGGTTTTGGCAATTTCGACTTGCGGGACAAGCGCGAGCGCCCCGGTCGGAACCCGAAAACCGGCGAGGAAATCCCCATCAGCGCACGGCGTGTGGTGACTTTCCGTCCGGGTCAGAAACTTAAACAGAAAGTAGAGACCTATGCTGGAACCCAGCCACAATAACGAATTGCCGGTAATTCCCGGCAAGCGCTACTTCACCATTGGTGAAGTGGCTGAACTGTGCCAGGTAAAAGCCCACGTGCTGCGTTACTGGGAGCAGGAGTTTCCCCAGCTCTCGCCGGTTAAGCGCCGGGGCAACCGCCGTTATTACCAGCGGGCCGATGTGTTGCTGATCCGTCAGATCCGCAGCCTGCTGTACGAGCAGGGCTTCACCATTGGCGGTGCCAAACAGAAGCTCGACAGCAGCGAAACCCGGGAAGAAGACACCCAGTACAAGCAGCTTATCCGGCAGATGATCACGGAACTGGAAGATGTGCGTGACAGCCTCAATGGCAATGGCGCCCATTAAGCCCTAATTTCCCTGCAACCCTTTATTTCTTATAACCCTTGGGTTACTATCCCCACCGCTGATCCAGTGGGTCAGCAGCAGCACCTTTGTCGGGGCGTGGCGCAGCCTGGTAGCGCACTTGTCTGGGGGACAAGGGGTCGTAGGTTCAAATCCTGCCGTCCCGACCATTATTTCGAAAAAAAACAGCGTCTTTGGCGCTGTTTTTTTTTGCCTGCCATAAAGCCACAGCCCATCTGCCCGCTAACGTGCACATTGCCCTCATTTTTTGCCAGGGCCCTTCTTAACCGGTCGAAAAGCCAGTCACTAATGTCAGGTTTATCTTTTTCGGAAGGTTAATTGGCTTGGTGGGCTGCTGAGTTTTTGGCCAGCCTGATATTCGTGAAAGAGCTCTCAGAAACCCTGGCCCATTCAGCCCCTTTGCCGCTTAGGGAAACCACAAATGGCTACCATACATCTGATCCTGACATAAATTGCAGGGCGTGAGTGGGGCACTGAAGTTCTTTGCATAGCTGTTTATAAAGGGCTTTCGTAGTAGATGTCCGGCTAACAATCAAAAACAAGGATATCAACCATGAGATTATTCAACAAAACCCGTTTGGCGCTGGTGGCTGGCGCATTAACCGCCAGTGTGGCCTTTGCTCAGCCGGTGTCTGCCAGTTGGCTGGAATGGCTGCAGAATCAGTTCCGCTATACCCAGACAAACCACCCCATCGTATTGGTCCATGGTCTGTCTGGCTTTGATGAGCTGTTTGGTCTGATTGAGTATTTCAATGGTGTGCCAGAGGCCCTGACTTCAGGGGGGGCAAAAGTCTTTATTCCCCAGGTCTCTGCCTCCAACTCCACGGAGGTGCGTGGTGAGCAGTTGCTGGCGCAGATTGAAGACTATATGGCAGCGACTGGTGCCAGAAAAGTGAACATCATTGGTCACAGCCATGGTTCACCCACTGCCCGTTATGTGGCCGGGGTGCGCCCGGATCTGGTGGCATCTGTTTCCAGTGTCGGTGGTGTTAACTGGGGAACGCCAGTGGCAGATTCTGCTGCCGACGGGCAACTGGATAACCTGGGGGACTGGTTCTTTGGCCTGGTGGACTTTGCCTCTGGCAACCCTAATTTACCCCAGGATACCAATGCGGCAGTAGCCTCTCTCAGCACTGAAGGCAGTATCGCTTTCAACCAGGAATTTCCGGATGGTATTCCGTCCAGATACTGCGGTAACAATGGTGCCCGGCAAGCCAATGGCATCCGTTACTACTCCTGGGGCGGCAATGCGGTTTTGACCAACGTTTTCGATCCCAGTGATCTGCTGCTGGGGCTGACTGCCACCATCATTGATGAACCCAATGATGGCCTGGTGCCTGCCTGCAGCATGAAGCTGGGTGAAGTTATCAGTGTGGAGTACCGGCACAATCATCTGGACCAGGTTAACCAGGTATTGGGGCTGGTGGCCCGAAATGCGGCTGATCCGGTAGCGTTGTACCGCCAGCAGGCTAACCGCCTCAAGCGGGCAGGTCTGTAAGTGTAAGACACACAAAAAAACGGGGCTTTAAGCCCCGTTTTTTTGTGTGCCTGAAGATCAGCGGATAGTCAGAATGCAACTTTGGCCGAGAGTTGCAGCCGGTAGATTTCACCACTGGCCCGATTCTCATTTTCCCGCTGGCCATAGATCAGTTCGCCACCCAGATCAATATTGGGCAGGGGAGAGTGGATCAGGTTCAGGTGAGCACTGCGGTAGCTCCGTGCCACATCACCCGCCACGGTATCGGGATTATCCGCATAGGCATAGGAGGCTGACAGGTTAGAGCGCCACTGGGAGGTCCACATATGGCGATAGGACAGGTGTCCGCCGTACTGGTCGATCAGGTCGATGCTGCCATCCGCCTCGATCTGAGCCTCGCTGAAGCCGTTGAGGACCATGTAGCGGCCAATGGCATTACCCCCGGTGAGCTGGGCGCGGATATCACTGCCCCCAGTACCCACAGGGAAGTTGGCAGAGGCGGTCAGGCCATAGCCGTATTTTTTCTCCCGGCTGCTGTCGCCCTGGTTCAGGCCATCATCCTGATAGGCAACTTCACGGCCCATGGCGGCCAGGCTCAGGCTGCCGCTGTCCAGGGGGACCCGGTAGCGCACAATGGCATCGGGCACGGAGTTGTTATCAAAGTCCTGCCTTGCGCCAGCAAGATCGTTCAGGGTGGAAGAGGGGTTCTCTGCGGCGAACTCCCAGTTACCGGTCTGGTAACGCACCAGGGGTTGGCGGGAGAAGGTGGTGCCCACCGGGCCCACAAAGTCCAGCAGATCAGGCAGTGATGCGGGGTCAAAGAAAGTGGACCAGGTCTGGCCCACAGTCCAGCCGTTAAAGCTGGCAGCGGCATGGCGCAGGCGCACGGCGGCCCCGTTGGTGATGCGCTCATCCCCCTGGACGGAGCCAAGGAAATCGAATTCCAGCAAGGTGGTAACTGCACCCATGTCAGTGGGGGTGGCGGTGCGGAGCGTCAGCCGACTCTCGTTGGCATGCATGTCGGTGTTGATGGAACTGTTGCTGCCATTAACCGGGGTCAGGCTTGGAATAATAAAAGTGCTATTCACCGGATTGCGACCATTTGTGGCTCTGGTAGTTCGAGTCATCTGGGTATCAAACTTGATGTAACCACCGATGCTAAAGGTGGTATTGCCAAAGGTGCCACTTTCCATGGCAGCCACCCGCTCTTCCATATCACTGGCATACAGACTGGTGGTGGCGGCTGCCAGGGCCAGGGCACTGCATAAGAGCTTCTTGTTCATTGTTGTGTCCTTTTGCCGGGCTTGGTCA
>REBR01000054.1 GCA_007692645.1 Halomonadaceae bacterium
CCTGGCATTAACTCTGCTATTGACTCCGGCCATGGCCCAGGCTCAAACACCCTACGGTTACTTCGGGGTGGATTTGCTGGGATCAGAACTCACTGAAGATGACGGTGCTTTTCAGGACAACTTCGACGACCGCAGTGCCGGTTTGCGGATTAACGCCGGTTACCGGGCCAGCCGCCTGTTCGGCTTTGAGGGGGCGCTACAGGTATTGGGTGAATTTGATACCGGTGAAACCGACCTGCGCTATTCTGCAGCGTCTGTGGCAGCGACGCTTTATCTTCCTTTCCTGGGGCCCGTTGTAGAGCCTTACGCCCGCATTGGGGGCGGCATTATGACGGTGGAACAGACCAGCCGTTTTCGCCGCTCCAGTGACAGCAAACCCATGGGCACCGCCGGGCTGGGGCTACAGTTTAACATTACCGAAGAAGTGGCACTGCGCCTTGGGGCCGATGCCTATGCCTTTGAAACCCGTTTTGGCGCCTCCCAGCGGGCCGATGGCAGCCTGGACCGGGCAGAGCAGGTTATCAGTACTGCCCACGCCGGGCTAAAGGTGAAATTCTGAACCGGACGGGACACTAGTGTCCCGTCATGCGCGCCATTAGCAATTGTAACCAGCGATGCCCCAGCCATAGGGCAGCCACTAAATAGGGAATGGCACCCGGAACCCACATGATCAACCCCGCCAACTGCTGATCCTGCAGGTCACGGGTCTCCTGGTATAGGGGGGTCTGGGCAAAGGTCAGCAGCGCCCCCAGAAAACCGGTATGCATCAAAGTCACCAGTAATGCCAGCAATGCCCCAGGCACCCGGTTGCCCCGGCTGTTCAGCACAGACCACCAGAACAGGCCGGCAGTGCCAAGAAAACTGGCGTGCTCAATGGTGTGCCATAACGGCTCTTTCAGTGCCAGGTTATAGAACAGGGGGGCATGCCAGAACCAAATGGCAATCCCGTGCAGGTAGGCACATAACAGGGGGTGCCGGGTCAGGGCCAGGAGGGGCCGCCATAACAGGGCTGCCCGCCGCCCTCCCCCGGCTGCAATTTGCGGCAACGGACGACTGAGCACCCACAAGGGAGCAATAACTACCATCAGCAGCATGTGCTGCGTCATATGGGCTGCAGTTCCGGTCTTGGCCCAGCCATCTAACGGTCCCAGCAGGGTTACCACACACAGCAGGGTGGTGCCATGGAAGACCAATCCCCGATGCCAACCGGCAGCCAGCCGGGCACAACCCCGCAGGTACAACCCCCAAAAAACTGCCAGTAATGCGCCGGTCAACAGGCCCATGACCTGCTCCTGACCCTCTGAGCTAATGGGGTTATGGGCTCCCGCCACCCGGGGTCCGATAAAAAATGCCACGGCCAGTAGTACCCAGCCCCTGGGGCGCCATGGTTTCAGATGCATGGTGGCAGCACCAGGACGGGTAATCCTACCGCCAGGGTCGACACAGCCGACAGCAAATAGATGGCTGCCGCCAACCGGCCCATAAAACGCCCCAATGGAAAGTTATTGGCCTGCTTATCCGGACTCAGCTGCCAGCAACGCCATGCGGCCACCCCCAGTAGCCCGGTGGTTAACAGGGTAATAACCAGCAGCCCGGCATTCAGCCAGTTCAGTGGACCCGCCTCTATAGCAGGTGGCGCCAGGGAACACACCACGGAAAGACTGCCATAGAGGGCCACAAACCACAGACTCCAGATAACCAGCCCCATGACCAGATGAGCCCCATGCAGGGCCCTTTGCCCATTAACCGGCATCAGCCACCTCCCCAGGCCATGGGCAGCAGCACAAACGCCGCCAGCCCGAGCCAGTAAATGCCCAGGGTGTAGAGCCAGAAGGGCCGCAGCACAATGGTCTCGTAAGGCAGGTTATGGCTCACATAGCCATAGCCCACCCGCAGCCCCTGCAATGCCGTGAGCACCACCCCAGTGCCACTGTGGATCAGCAGGTAATACAGCATCACCGTCAGCACCGCGTCATGGGCCCGAACCGTGCCTTCCAGGGGGGCGCTGACCAGCACCCAGAGCAATAGCAGAAAATGCCCCAACCCCAGACCTGTCACCCACCATAATTGCCGCTTCAGGGGCCTGCCGCGACGCCGCCGCAGCCCGGTGACCAACTGCTGATAGCCGATGACCGCCAGGGTCAGTAACACCCCGCTCAGCAGCAGTGGTGCAAGGGATAAGGGGTTCTCTGGAGGTAAGGTCCACAGCGGCGCCACCGTCCACAGGTAGAACCAGCCAAACAGCAGCGACAGGTACAGGGTGCCGTTGGCCATCAGGGCCACCACCATGCCCCATAGCCCCGGTCCATCCTGGGTTCGGGAGTGCAGCGGATAATCCTCGGGCTCAGACACATTAAGGGGAGCGGCATTGGGGTGCACGCCGTTCTCCCAGCTCCAGCGCAACACAAAAACTGCCGTCACCCCCACCCCCACCAGGGCCAGGGGATAAATCCGCAGCAACAACCCCATAAACACCACCGCCAGGGACAGGGCCGCCGCTAGCGGCCACCAGGAATTGGTGGGCAGGTGAATGATGTGGAGGATGCGCCCGGTGACGGCGTCGCTGCCATAGGTTTCCCGCCGGCCATGCCCGGTACTGGTCAGCCCATGCTGGCCCTGGGCCATGCTCTCCCCCAGCTCCGGGTTATCCCATAAAGGGTGACGGGTAGGCAGAGGCGCCAGGCTGGCAAAATTGTACGGTGCCGGGGGCATGGCGGTAGCCCATTCCAGGGTGTCCGCGTTCCAGGGATTGCGCGGGGCCCGTTGGCCGTAACGAAAATGTAGCGCCACATCCAGAATGATCATGGCGACCCCTGCAGCCATCACGAAGCCTCCCAGGGAAGACACCAGATTGGTCCATTCCCAACCGGTGCCGCTGGCATAGGTATACACCCGCCGGGGCATGCCCAGCAGCCCCGTCAGGTGCATCACCAGAAAGGTGCCGTTAAACCCCAGAAAGGTCAGCCAGAATCCGGTCTTGCCCAGCAGATCCGACGGCATACGGCCGGTAAGCTGTGGCAGCCAGTAATACAGCCCGGCTATAAGAGGGAAAAACATGCCCCCCACCAGCACATAGTGCATATGGGCCACCACGAAGTGGGTGTCATGAACCTGCCAGTTGAAAGGCGCCAGGGCCAGCATCACCCCGGTCAGGCCACCGGCCACAAAGATCACCAGAAAACCGAAAATCCACAGCATTGGCAGGCTGAAAATGACCCGCCCGGTCCAGAGCGTCGCCAGCCAGGCAAAAATCTGGATGCCGGTAGGGATTGCCACCAGCATGCTAGCCACGGAAAAGAAGGCCTGGGCCAGGTGGGGGATGCCTACCGTGAACATATGGTGCACCCAGAGACCAAAGCTGATAAATCCGGTGAGGATAATGGCCAGCACCAGCCAGCGATAACCCACAATCGGGCGCTGGGCAAACACCGGCAACACCGTGGAGACGATACCTGCCGCTGGCAGGAAAATGATATACACCTCAGGGTGACCAAACAGCCAGAACAGGTGCTGCCACAGAATCGGGTCTCCGCCCCCGGCCACCTCGAAGAAGATCAGCCCGGTGGCCCGCTCGATCTCCAACAGGATACTGGCCAGTATCAGCGGCGGAAAACCGAACACAATCATCAATGACATGGCCAGCAGGTACCAGCACAGGATCGGCATATGCCGTAGGGTCATGCCCTGGCTGCGGCTCCGGAGTATGGATACGGTGAGTTCCACCCCTGCCGCCAGAGCCGAAATCTCCACAAAGGTCACCCCCAACAGCCAGACATCGGAACCCGGGCCCGGGGAGAACTCGCTACCGCTCAGGGGGGTATACATAAACCAGCCGGAATCCGGGGCCACCCCAAAAAACAGACTGAACAGGATGATCATGCCCCCGAACAGATAGCAGTAATAGCCCAGTGAGCTGATGCGGGGAAACACCAGATCCCGGGCACCGATCAGCTTGGGCACCATGTAAATGGCAAAGCCTTCCAGTATCGGTATGGCGAACAGGAACATCATCACCGTGCCGTGCATGGTGAAAAGCTGGTTATAGAGATGGGCACCGACAATGTCCTGCTCCGGCAGGGCAAGCTGGGTACGGATCAGCATGGCCAGCAAGCCACCCACCAGAAAGAAGAAGGCCCCGGTCACCATGAAGCGGCGACCGATACTGGTGTGATTCACCGCTGACAGGGTGCCAAACCCGGGCAGGTTGGCCCAGATGGCCTGTAACCGCCGGTGCAGTTCCCGGGGCTCCGTTGCGCCTGGATTACTCATCGCCCACCTCCTCTAGCCAGGCGTTATAGTCTTCCAGGCTATGGACATGCACGGTGATCAGCATATGGGCATGGCCAAAGCCGCAGAACTCAGCACACTGGCCGTAATAGACCCCAGGTTCATCCGCCTGTAGCCGCAACACATGGTGGTAGGCCGGTATGGCATCCAGTTTGCGACCCAGACGGGGCACCCAGAAGGAGTGGATAACATCGGCACTGGTCAGCTCAATGTCCACGGGCACCCCCGCTGGCAGGTGCATTTCGTCCTGCAGCTCAATGCCCTGCTGCGGGTACCGCACTTGCCACCACCACTGGTGACCTGTTACCTGAATAGTGACCGGCTCACCCTCTTCCAGGGGCAATGGCAGCATGCGGTGACCCACTGGCAGACCAAACACCAGCAGGGGAATAATCGCGACCGTCGGCAACACCAGCCCGCCCCAGATCACCCATTGGTTCTGTATCCGTTGTGCCCGGGGTTGCGAGAAATGCCGCTGGGGGCGGAACATGGCGTACAGCCAGAGCGCCACCACTCCCAGCAGCACCTGAACAGAAACCGCAAACATCCACCACCAGATAATCGCCACCTCTCTGGCAGACTGACTGGCGGGGTCCAGGGTCGAGTAAGGACCGCTACAACCACTGAGAATCAGTAGACTGATGCCTGCCAATACGGTTGCTATGCTGGGGACCATGGATCCCGGACCAAGGAACCCGCCATGGAAACCAGCCCAATCATCAGCCGCATGTCGATCCGTGGCCATCCGATTCACCCCATGGTGATTCACTTTCCGGTGGCCCTGCTGCTGAGCCTGGTAGCCACGGATCTGGCCTACCTGTGGACCGGTGACAACTTCTGGGCCCGGGGCAGCCTCTGGCTTGCCGGCATTGGCGCCCTGGGGGGCTGGGTATCCGGCCTGGTGGGTATGGTGGACCTGCTGGTGGTGCCCCGGGTAAGACACCTGATAACTGCCTGGTGCCATGCAATCATGGCGGTAATGCTGCTGTCCCTGGCCTCCCTCAATTGGCTGCTGCGGGTTGAGGAAATGGCGGCAATGATCATGCCCTGGGGACTGCTGGTGTCTCTGCTCAGTGCCCTGATGATCGCCATCACCAGCTACTTTGGCGGTCAGCTGGTGTATGAACATGCGGTGGGGGTAGATCTGGAGGAGGCGGCCCGGCACCACCGCCGTTTTACCGAGAGCACCGCCCGGCTGCGGCTGCCGGCACCGGATTAAGCCAGCCATGGCATTGCCTCCAGATCCAGGTCGATAACGGGTTTGGCCAGTACCAGCCAGAGAATGCCCCCCATCAGCAGCAGCATTACCAGCAACAACAACCGGCAGATAAAGCCCAGGCGACGCTGTCCGGACTCTTCTGTGTGCATGATGACCAGGCCGGTCAGTACATGACAGATCACCAGCCCGGCCACCAGCGCCAGCTTCACAATCAGCCAGGCACTGACGCTCCACTGCAG
>REBR01000166.1 GCA_007692645.1 Halomonadaceae bacterium
CCCCCCCCCCCCCCCCCCCCCCCCAGGTGGGTGCTGTCACAGCCAGTGCCATCCGCCTGATCGCAGATCTGCAGGCCGTATTGCCGGTCCCGGTCCCATTCCCTGAGGACAAACTGGCGAGACGCCTGGCCCATGACAACCTGGCCGTTAAAGCTACGCAGTGCTTTACCCTGGGGTACCGAATACAAAACAGCAAAGCGATTGTCCGCCATTCTTTCATCAGAGAGGATAATCTCCCGCAAATCACAAACGTTTAACTGGGCGCTGTGGAATTGCGCGATAAGGTCTCCCTGGCAGTCACTTTCAAAAGGATGAGCAACCCGCAGTTCAGGCTGAAAAATAGAGTTTACGGCGGACTCCAGTAATTGCAGGCCGTTCAGTACCCCCCTGCCCATGGCATGGCCTCCGGTATTACCGAAGGCTGTGGTGGAGTCAATAGAGAACGCGGTAACTTCGCTGGCTGTCAGTGCTGGCACGGTCTGCCACAGCAGGGCCAGCATGCCGCTGACTATTGGGGCAGAGAAAGAGGTGCCGCTGGCGGTATAATAACCCTGGCGATCCTCAACCGGCACCCATTGCCCCAGGGCGCTGTAGGCCAGGTTGCTGCCACTGGTACTGAAACTGGCTTTATTACCTTGACGGTCCACGGCGCCGACGGCGATAACACCACGGCAGTTGGCTGGCGCGATTTCCTCCCCAGGAACCCCGGGAGAATTACCCGCTGAAGCCACGATGATCGCCCCCCGGTGGCGGGCAAAGTCGATGGCTTCCTGAAGATACCCCGGGCAACTGCGACTGCCCACCTGGGCCGCCATGGAAATATTGATGATCTGTGCCCGGTTGGCGATGGCAGGGGCTTTGAGGCTGCGGTCACCGGCAGCCCAGCGAATACCCTGGGCCATGGTGCTCAGGTTGCCGCTGCCATTACACCCCGCCACCCTGACCCCGTAGTAATCCGCCTCCAGCATGCCGGTAATACCGCTACCGCTATTCTGGGGGGCGCCAAGTACAGAGCCAACTATCTGCCCATGATTCTGGGTGCAGTTTTTGTAGTCAGGCCAGGTGGCATACTCGCCGCCCACCTTCGGCCCATTATTGTCCTGACCCCAGAAATTGTACCCTCCAGCCCAGGTGAAGGCATCATGGTGCTGAAACCCGGTGTCAAGAATGGCAATGCTCAGGCGCTCTTGTGCTTGTGCTTTGGCCACAGCGGCGGCAATGCTGGACGCCCCTTTCAGGGTAGTGCTGCGGTCACGCCAGTGGAACTGTTCACCATACCCCGGATCATTGTAACTGGTGCTGGCAGTGTTGCTGCCTGAGTCAGGCATTGCCAGTGCCGACATGGAGGGTGGGGCAGGGCTGTAATCAGGTTCCGGCGCCTGTACTTTGGCATCCACAACCACATTCCGCACACCCGGCAAACGCTCCAGGAGCGCTTTTACCGCTTCGGCCCGGTCCGCATCCACCAGTAACACTTCATGGAGGCCCCAGGCGTCAACCAGTCTGCCGTTACTAAGAAGTTCGCTAATGATGTCAGTCTGATTGAAACGGGTAACGATCAGTTGCACCTGTTCATTGCCCTGTTCTGGCTGGTTACCGGGCAGGCGCAAAAGACCATCCAGCAGGTTGCCATTAACCGGAGTGGATGCGAACAGGACCAGGGCAGACAGCAATAGGGTTTTTTTCATGTTCAGCTCAGGTTGCAGGCGCGGGTGTGTACCTTATTGGTCACGATTTCCAGGTAGGCCATCCAGGGATGAAACACCCACTGGTCATTTTCCCAATAGCCACTGTGGCTGGAACCTTGAAGTGCCGACAGGGTTCCGGTGGCAGGGCTGTAGCGATACATCAGCCGGGGGGTTTCCGGCAGTACTGCTGCGGCCTGGGTATACAGGCTTTTAATGGGCTGTTCTGCATAGGTCACATGATGTTCCAGGGCACTGTAGGTCTGTTGCAGAGCCCCACGCAGGTCCTCGCCGCTGGTGCCGCTGCCGGTGCGATAGCTTTCTTCCAGAACACTCAGCTGGTCCAGGCTCTCTGCCAGCACCAGGCTGCTATCAGCGGTGCCTGGTGACCACTGATTCAGGCGTTGCTGTTGCTCCTCACTGGTTATCTCTCCACCCCAATAAGCCAGTTGCAGCAGGTGTTGATACAGGGCTTCTGGTTCAGTCAGTGCCAGCAGATCCTGGCGTTGCTGCAGAAGCTTGTGGGCTTCTGCAGCCACTGCAGCGGTGGCTGCAGGGGGATTAACAGAGACATCGAAACGACTCACCATCTCACCGGTATTGGCCATTCGCAGGGTGATGGTGCTTTTGCGCAAACTGTCCACCACGGCAGTTTCCAGGGTCAGTACACCCTGGCTGTAAGTTCCCCAGATAAAGTCATCAGCGGCGGTAACGGTCAGTGCAATGTCTTCACTGCCCTTATCGAGAAGCTGGCTGAGATTGCGGTAAAACACATCCTCAGAGGCCATCACCACCGGTGAAAGGTCGAGTTTGGACTGTGTTGTGGTGCCAGAGGCAGGGGTGCTGGAAGAGCTGCCCTCACTACCCATGCAGCCGGCCAGTGCCAGTAGCAAACTAAGAGATGCGGCCCGGATTATCAGTGCAAGGGTTGCTGGGGAAACGTGCATGAAGGCGCCTTATGAAAAACACTTTGTGTGTCTAACAATAAGGCGTGAACGGTTTGATTTCCGCGGACCTTTGGTGGCGTTTTGTCATCTTGAGTGACCGGTGCTTACTCGGTCTTACAAAGCCATTTCAGGTGCTCAAAATAGATCACCACTTAAATGTTAAATCTTGTCTTTCAGGTTGTTTGGGCCATTGCCGAGGTGTGCGTCACATGTTTACACTTTGTAATATATATTAACAGGTCACTTACAGGGATTAACCTATGTATCGCCATGACTCAGGGAAAGCAGAAGGAATTACGCGCCTCTCGGCCATGCTAGCCGCAAGCTTGTTGCTTGCAGCCCCGTTATCTGCAGATGACAACGGCATGGGCTGGAATCAGTGGTCTGCTTCTGCTCTGGGTAAATACGTGGTCACTGACGATGACAGAAACGATATTTCCTACGGCGCCGGCTTTCGCTTTGGCCTGCTACACCCCCTGGATCACCACTGGGAATTGGAGCTGGCCGGTTTCGGTAACATTCTTGGCCGGGATGAGCGTGATGGCCGTGACTGGCAATACGGACTCGGTGCCGATTTTCTTTACAACCTTCGCCCTGAGGGAATAACCCCTTATGGCATCGCCGGTGCCGGCGGTGTCTTCAATGATTTTTCTTCCGGTAATGAATTTGGGCCCTATGCCAATATTGGTGTTGGTCTGCGCCTGCCGGTTGCCTGGAACCGGATTTCTGTCCGGGCCGAGGCCCGCTATTACATTGACTACGCCGACGATGCTGCCAGCAATTCCCGTCATGATGATGCCCGCTTCTTTTTGGGTATTCAGTTCCCCTTATTCGACCCCCCGGTTGCCCCTGAGCCACTGGTGCGCACAGAAGTGGTTGAGCGAGAGCGTGTGGTGGAACGGATCCCGTCACTGCAACGGTTGGATGGCGTTAAATTTGAGTTTGATTCTACCCGCCTGGACCCCAATGCCCGCATCGTTCTTCGCCGTGTAGCAGAAGATCTTGCAGTCCATGACCACGTGACCGTGAACATTGAAGGCCATACGGATAATCAGGGTGGGGTTGATTACAACTACGTTCTTTCTGAAGGGCGTGCAAACGCAGTTCGGGATTTTCTGGTTGAACAGGGTGTTGAGGGTGACCGAATTACCACCGAAGGCTTTGGTTTAGATAAGCCCATTGCTGACAACGAGACCGTCGAGGGCAGGGAGATCAATCGGCGTATTGAAATGCGCCGCACTGATCAGGCCCAGGAGTAGTTTTCCAGGGAGCTGGTTGTGGGCAAATGTTTTTTCCGGGTGCTGCGGTGCTCTTCTGTAAAGGATGTACATTATGAAAATCTCAACTCATTGTAAGCTCAGCCGGGAAACCCGCTGGCTTTTAGTGATGATTCTGCTGGCTCTGGTGCTGGTTGGCTGCCGTGCGGACGACGACATCAGTAGCAGTGAAACTGAAACTGAAACTGTTATTACCTTGCCCCCAGGTACCGGCACTGATGGCAGCCTCGCTGCCAACCAGTTAGTCAACGGTGGTGCGGACAATCAGATAGAAGAAATCAACCGGGTTCCCCTTGAAGATGCAGATCAGCTGCTGGTGGATCTGGATAACCTGCCCAGTGTGCTGTTGCTGCAAGCCCGGTTGATGGGCCAGCCTGATATCTGGGCACTGGTGAGTGACCCTGTGGCGGGTCAGCGCCTTTTCGTCTCCCCCTTCACCCAAATTGGCTACCGGATTGCCCAGCGTGACGGTTTTGATACGCTTAACGCCACACGGGTTAGTACCATCAATAATTCTGTGCGTGATGCTTTTGCACCCGGTGTGGACAGTCTGCTGATTAATATCCGCAACCCTGAAGTGCCCATCCCAGATAACAGCCTTGGCAACAACCAGACTGATCTGCTGACACTCTACAGCCTGGTGCTCAACAGCATGACGGTATTCCCCGGGGAGGGATCTTCAGAAGAGCCAGGATTTGTAGAGCCCTCAGATGCAGAGCGAGCTGCCGTTGCCCTGAACGATCTGAGCCGTGACGGTGGTTCAGGGGTAATTGATGGTCGTGGTGCCAATGGCGATGCGGTATCGGGTTTGCCTTATAACCCGTTGCGCTTTGTGCCTCGCTACATGACGTCCTTGCAGGATGCCTCGTTTCGTCTCGCCAACAGTGATCTGCTGGCAGCGCTGGAGGGTGTTGAAACTGCCCGGTTCATCAACCGGGATTTACGTTGCGACAGTGGCTTTGTGGCAGAGTATTTCTCGGCCAATGAAGGTGAACTGGTTCTTGAAGCCACCCGGGTAGAAGGGTATGAGGACTTCTTCAGTGCCGGTGAGGAATACGGATTTCTTATTGATGAGAACGGAGACCTGGCTTTTTTGCCTGACAACGACGAGGCCGTTTTGCTGGGTGCCGGTGAACTGTTTACCTGCAGCAGCGGTTTGAACTCCCAGGTCAGTCTGGTGCGGTATATTGCCGATATTTCCGGTGACGGCGAGCTTGAAGAGCTGGTGATTGTTGGTACTGGGGACAACCCTCTGGCCGGAACTGGCAGTGGTGGTGGTATTTACCTGGCCAGCGAAAGCAGTGGTCGCCTGGCAGTGCTGGGCAATGTAAACCCCTTTGGGGGCGGTATTCCCACTCCGGAAGCGCCTCCTGAAGATACCACTCCTGATCCTGTGGCGGCCTCCTGTGGAGTTGATGGTCTGTTCTCCTTCAGTCTCAACGGTGAGGGCACTACAGCAACGGCTGATAGCAGCCTCACCGGTGCCGTCAGTAACCCCGGTTTTGCCACTGACGGTGACCTGACCACAGCTGCTGCTTTAAGGCTTTTTGTTGGCGGTGCCTTTAGTTATGCCGAAGTGACCGTTAGCAACGACGTGCCTCCCATGACTGCAGATGACGCCGGCCAGGTTGCCTTGGTGGTGTCAGTACCTGAGAGCCTGCTTCAGCTGGGGTTATTCGAGTCAGTGAGGGTGACGACTTTCCGGGACGGTGAAACCCTGACAGAAGATAATCAGCTGTCATTTTTACAGCTGGATCTGCTCAATCAACTGGGCTTTGACGGTCAACGGGTAATTACCATTCCTGCAGGAAATGAGCCTTTTGATGAGGTGTCCGTCCGGTTGCGGGGAGGGTTGTTGAATCTGAATGCCCAGATACAGGTATTTGATATCTGTTATGGGCCCTGAACCTTCGGTAAGTTGCTAACCTGGTAATTCAAAGGCCCCTGACGGGGCCTTTTTTTATGGGGTTTATTCAGATCTTTGCAGTTTCCCTTGGTGCATCTGCTTTTAGCAGATATTCCCTGGTTTGCTTGCCCATATTGTCACCAAGCCACTTGGCTATGGCTTCTTCTTCACTACAGATTTCTTTACAGGCCTGCAGGGTTTCACTGTCTCCCACTTCCTCGGCTGCCGCTATAAGAATTCTGTAAGAAGCTATCTCCATGTGCTCAAAGGTATAGCTGGCCAGCAGTCCCTTCACCACTTCATCACTGGAAAACAGGTTTCCCATTCCCTGCATCATGGCGGTGAATTTGCCAGCAACATCCTTGAGGCTTGAGGTGCTGATGTTGCGGCGTTTCATGCAGGATTCCAGTTTGGCTAACTGACCGTGGGTTTCACTCAGGTGCTGTTCAATCCGCTTGTTAAGTTCCGGGTAGTCATCAATGCGCTTGACCAGATCGTCGAGCATTTTTATGGCCTGTTCTTCCATGGCGTGGGCATCACGCAGCCATTGATCCAGATTTTCCTGTGCCTGAGACATGAATTTCTCCTGTTTGCTGTAAGCCGCGAACGAAATAGGCGAGCTAAGGCTCTGTGGTTCACAGAAGTACGACTGAGCTATGGAGAGACAGTTCACAGATGAGGGTGAATGTTACCTACGTCTCATTTAAGCAATCTTGGCCCAATTCGCCTTGCAGTCGCAGGGCTCGGTCATTGCTGCCATGCGCAATGGATTTCTCAGGGAGTAACATTACAAAACCTAAAGATCAGTAATAAAAATTAACAATGAGAGCTGTCTATGCGCATCGCCTTCCGATTTCTGCTAATCACGCTGTTGGCCGCCTTGCTGGCTGGATGTCCCATTGATGAGAGCAGTAGCAGCAGTTCCAGCACTTCCAGCCCGGAAACTGAGGGTACGGGTTCTCCCGACGGGGAGTCGGATATGGAGGAGGATGCTGATCCAGAGGTGGTGATAGCCGCACGGGAACAGCCTCGCAGCACCGGCAGGCCAATGCCCCAGGCACTGGCTGAGATGGAGCCAGCGGCCTGTAACGGCGCTGAAGAGGCCAGCATGGGTGGCCGTAGCTACCGGGTCGAAGTGCCCTCCCGGGTAGATGGGGCTGCCATCGTTTTCCAGGTGCTGGAACCTGAGCAGATTGATTGCCGCCAGGGCAGCCCTTTGATTCTGCAAGGCCACGGTTTTAGTGGTTCACGGGCGACTTCAGCCAGTGGCGAGATCGCCATGCTGGTCGATGGGGGTTACACGGTGATCAGTATTGACCAACGGGGCCATGGTGAAAGCGGTGGTACAGTACGGGTCATGGACCCGGATTTTGAAGGGGAAGACCTGGTTCAGATCGTGGACTGGGCGGAAGAGAATCTGGACTACCTGGCCTATCGCGGTGATCGCATGCTCCTCGGGGCCATTGGCAGCAGTTACGGCGGTGGCTTTCAGTATCTGCTCTATCACGTGGATCCTGATCAGCGGATTCAGGCACTGGTGCCGGATATTACCTGGCACGACCTGACTTACAGTCTGAACCCGGGGAATGTGACCAAGAATTTCTGGCTGCTGATTCTGTCTGCACTGGGTGATGCGGGTACCGGCTTCAACATGGACCCCTTTATCCGCTCTACCCTGGTAGACGGTATCGTAGAGAATCGTTTCCCGGAAACGGCCCTGGACTTCTTTTACTACCACGGTTCCGGTTATTTCATGGATAACAGCCGGGGTGTTGAGCTGTTTGACAGTGAAAATACCCAGGAATACCTGTTAGACCCTCTGTTAGGGCAGCTACCCATTACCGGTGGTAGCGGTTACATCATCAAGACGCCGGTAGCTGATGCTTACCCGGTGGATGTGCTGATGTTCCAGAGCACCCGGGATAATCTGTTCCCCTTCAATGATGCCTTCGATAACTACAAAGCCTACCAGGCTGTGGGTGGCGATGTGCGCCTGCTGACCCACGAGGCTGGCCATGAATTCCTTTCTCCCAGTCTGGGCACAGCACAGCAGGCCCTTGGCAATCTGGATTTCTTCCTCAGGGGCGGCTTTGGTGAAGGCACCGGTTGCGGTGAGGTGGATAAAGCCCAAGCCACCCTGGCCTGGTTCGATGACAAGCTGCTGGGGCAGGGCAATGCGGATGAGGTGATCACCAGTGGTCAGCAGATCTGTTACACACTGGGGCCAGGGGATTCGGTTACGACCCCGGAGGTGACTGTGGGTGGTCGCGACTTCCCCCTGACTAACGTGTTTGGCCAGGAAGGCGGTTCAGTGACCGCATTGACCGGTCCTAATGTATTGCCGGCCATCATCGACCTGGGGGTGCTGGACGAAGATGCAGTCATTGCCGGTGTGCCCACTGCCAACATTACCCTGTCCCGGGGCAGTGAGACTCTGGATGGGCTATGCCTGGACCAGAGCTTACCGATACTGAATATCGGCACCTGTGATGCCATTCTGTTTGCCGGTATTGGTGTTCTGCGCCAGAACACCCTGTTACCAGAGCTGCTGGATGAACAGGTCATGCCGATCCGTGGCCTTGGCCAGCATGAACTGGAGCTGACCGGCATCGCCGAGCGGTTGCAGGAGGGTGACCGCCTGTTACTGATGCTCTACGGGCATCATCCCACCTTTGTGGGGGCCTTTTCCCGGGATCTCACCACCTTACTGCTGCAGGTTAGCGGTTCCGTGCAGCTGCCTTTGTTAAGCCCTGATGGCCAGTCAGTGCTATAGGCGTCTGCCGGGAAGACTCAATAATAAAAACAAGGAGCAACCATGTTCGCCCATAGCAATATCCGCAATAGCGGTTCCAGAGCCCTGATGCTGTTGCCACTCTCACTGGCGTTTCTGTTGAGTGGCTGCCCTGAGGATTTGGGGGGGAGTTCTGGCAGCTCATCCAGTTCAGTGAGTGCTGCCCCGGAACAGGAAACCAGCCCCCCCACTGATGTGGTTGAGCAGGCCCAGTGTAATACCGGGGAGGGGGTGGATTTCAGCCAGCAATCCCTGCCCCGGCAGCTAACCCCACAACCAGGCCCCGAACTGCTTTATGAGCCCCTGCCTAGGGCACCACAGCTGACTAATACTGGTGTCTGGCAGGCAGAGCCGATCCTGATTTCCGGCGCTACGGCTTACCGCTGCGGTGAATTTCTTTATCAGGGGTGGCTATTTGACGACCGGGGAGCTGCGGGGCTTCCGGACCTGACTGACCCCCAGGAGCTGGTCAGTTATCTGTTTTCCCCCAAGGCCGGAACACTGACGTACCCCACGGATCCCGCCTATGGCAATAACGCCGCTGATCTGCTGGAATTCCGGGTGCGCCCCCAGGGTAATCACACCCTGTTCCGGATAACCATGAACACCATGAAGGACCCGGATCTGATGGCCTTCACCCTGGCACTGGGAGAGTCCGATGAGTCCAGGGACTGGCCGGATCAGGCCAATGTGTCTTCCCCTGCTGAGTTATTCCTCACCGTCAATGGCAATCAGGCCTGGCTGCGTGATGCAGCGACGGGCGATCTGATCACCCCCACACCCAGTGTGAATGTAGACATGGACCGGCGCCAGATTCAGGTGCGGATACCAAACAGTGCCTGGAACCCGGGTAATCAGACCGTGCGCATGGCTCTGGGTACGGGCTTGTGGGACGCCTCGGCTCAGCGCTATCTGCAACCGGGTCTGGTGGCAACCAGTAGCACTCCCGGTGGTGCTGGCCTTTCCCGTGCCGCGCTGTTCAATATGGCCTTCCGTGATGAGCCACTGCCTGCCTTTCCCCCGTTGCTTGGACGTACCATTGTAGGTGCTGCTCTGGGTGCCCGTATTAAAGGGCGCTGGTGGCGGGAAAAAGCCCAGTCCCAGGCTTTGGCTTCAGGGGATGTGAGTGACTTTTTCACCCGGGTGAATTTTGTCCATCTGAACAACGGCGTGGATGACGAAAGCGATGTGCCCACTACCGGTCATATCAATCGCATCATGCCCAGTCGTTTTGAGTTCGGCCAAGGGCTGGATTATGACCGGGAGTGCGGTGGCATTACCGCCTCTTCACCCTGTGACGGTGCCATGGTGGGCAATCTACAGCCTTACAGCCTGTATATACCGGAGCAGCCAGTGGCGGAATCCGGCTATGGGCTGACGCTGCTGCTGCATGCCCTGAGTGGTAACTATAACCAGTTCTTAGGCTCAAACCATGCCCGGCAACTGGGTGAGCGGGGCACCGGCAGCATTGTGGCCACCCCTGCTGGCCGGGGGCCGGACGGTTTCTATGAGGATGCTGCAGAAGCGGATCTGTTTGAAGTCTGGGCAGATGTAGCCCGTCACTACCCACTGGACCCGGATTGGGTCGCCATGAGCGGCTTCTCCATGGGGGGGATTGGCAGTTTCCATATTGCCGGTCGTTATCCTGATCTGTTTGCCCGAATCATGCCCATCGTGGCGGGGGGCAATGAAAGCCTGATGCCATCACTGCGCCATGTGCCGGTGATGATGTGGACCGCTTTGCTGGATGAATTACAGCCGGTGTTAACCACGGAGTCCATGGTGTCCACCCTGCGGGGTCTGGATTACCCCATGGATATCTGGCGCTTTGAAACCTGGGATCATCTGACTGCCGCGGCTTTTGACAACTATCAGCCCGGAGCAGACTTTCTGGGGGAGGCCCGGGTGGTTCGCGATCCCGCCCAGATAACCTATGTGCTGGACCCCAGGGAGGATGCTCCCCGGGTGGGTATGGTGGCAGATAAAGCCTATTGGTTGTCTGACATCCAGTTGGCTTCACCGGAGGCTGGCGCCGGGCAGATTGATGTGCGCTCCGGTGGTTTTGGTGAGGCCCCGCCTGAGGTAAACCGATTAAGACGTAATCTTGGTCTGCTCCGTGGCGGCACCCTCGACCCGGCCATCTACACCCGTCGGGTGGTGAACCTGCAGGAAGTGCAAGTCGAGCCCGCCGAAGACCGGCTATGGATACAAGCCAGCAACATTGGTGCAGTGACGGTTCATCCGGAGCGGGCTCGTATCAGCTGTAATGCTCAAATTGATATCCACAGTGATCAGCCTCTGACGGTTATTCTGGCTGGCTGTGACTAGCGTCCCATGAAAGTGTTCCCCGCTGCAGTACGGTAACTGATGAAGCGGAATAAACCCGCCACACCTGCCCGGGCCCCGGCTACGCCTTCCGGCCTGGATGCAGGTTCGCCATTTTTTGCCGTTCACCAACGGCAGGGCGATCCGTTAGCCACCATACCCTGATGCATAGCTGCATCCTGAAGTACCAGCTCATCATTCCGCTCTTGCGCAGTTACGGCATCCAGGGTCTTTTGTCCGCCACTGGCGGCCAGTTATCGGGAGAGACATGATGGATGCACCTGTAAAAGAGCAGTATTTCGGTCCCAGGCCGGAAGAATGCCGGGATACCGGTCATTATCGTCAGGAATATATCGGCAATTTCGTTAACAAGTGGGATCAGTTGATTGACTGGAATAGCCGTGCCCGCAGCGAGGGGGAATTTTTTATTGACCTGTTGCGGGAGAGAGGAGTCCGGCGGATTCTGGATGCAGCCACCGGGACCGGTTTCCACTCCGTGCGCTTAATCGAAGCCGGTTTTGATGTCACCAGTGCCGATGGCAGCCCTGAGATGCTGGCCAAGGCGTTTGAAAACGGCCGCCACCGGGGCCATATACTGCGCACCTGCCAGGCGGATTGGCGGTGGCTGACCCGGAATATTCAGGGTCAATACGATGCCATAATCTGCCTGGGTAATTCTTTTACCCACCTGTTTGATGAACGGGACCGGCGTAAGGCCCTGGCAGAATTCTACGCAGCCCTGACCCATGATGGCCTGCTGATTCTGGACCAGCGTAATTACGATGCCATCCTCGACCATGGCTATTCCAGCAAACACACGTATTACTACTGCGGTAACGACATTGCCGTTTACCCGGCCCACGTGGACAGCGGCCTGGCCCGGTTTCGTTACGCCTTTCCCGACCAGTCGGTGTTCCACCTGAATATGTTTCCCCTGCGCAAGGCTTACGTTCAGCGCCTGATGCGGGAAGTGGGCTTTCAGGATATCCATACCTACGGAGACTTTCAGGAAACCTATAGCGACAGTAAGCCGGATTTTTTTATTCACTGTGCCGATAAACGCTACGGGGGGGAGCAGCCATGAGTGATGCTTACAGTCGGGCAGAACAGGTTGCCCGGAACTACTACAACAGCACCGATGCAGACACTTTTTATAGCCAGGTCTGGGGTGGAGAAGATATTCACATCGGGCTTTATAGCAGCGACCAGGAGCCTATATTTGATGCCAGCCGCCGCACGGTCACCCATCTGGGAGATCTGATGGAAGAACTTGGCCCGCAACAGCGGATGCTGGATCTGGGGGCTGGTTACGGAGGCTCAGCGCGGTATTTTGCCAGCACCTTTGGTTGCTCTGTCGTGGCCCTGAATCTGTCAGAAGTGGAAAATGCCCGTAACCGGGAAATAAACCGTGCTCACCGGCTGGATTCCCTGATCCACGTCGTTGATGCCAGCTATGAGCACATTCCCAGTGAACACGGTGCTTTTGACGTGGTGTATTCCCAGGATGCCTTTCTGCACAGTGGCAATCGCCCCAGGGTAATCCGGGAAATTGCCCGGGTATTAAAGCCCGGGGGCAGGCTGATTTTTACCGATCCCATGAAAACCGACCGGTGTCCGGATGCTGTGCTACAGCCTATTCTGGACCGGCTACATCTGGAGACCCTGGGGAGTCCGGCCTTTTACCGCCAGCAATGCGCTGCCAATGGGTTGCAGGAAATTGGTTTTGAAGACCACAGCCAACACCTATCCCTGCACTACGCCCGGGTACTGGAAGAAACCTGGGTAAAAGAACCACAACTCCGTAAAAGTGTATCTGAAGCATACCTTGAAGGTATGAAAAAGGGGCTTACCCACTGGGTGGAAGGCGGCAGAAAAGGGTATCTCACCTGGGGGATCTTCCGCTTCCAGAAACCATCAGAGGGTAGCCTGAATTTTCAGATCTGATCGAAGAATACCACCTCACCGGTAGCCAGGGAGTACTCAGCCCCTACCACCGCCAGGCGGTTGGCCTGAATCAGTTCCTCCAGAATCTCAGAACCATTACATAGCTGGTTCACTGAGGCCCGTACATTGGCTTTCACCGCTTCACTGATCAGGGCCTCCGGGTTATGCCGCAGGTCCGTTTCCAGCAACCCCTGAACGGCAGGGCGAATGCGGTTAACAATGGACTGCAGATTGCGGGAGCGCAGATCCGTGGGCTGCTGTAACTCATTGAGGGTAGCGCTTACAGCCCCGCAGTGAGAATGCCCAAGCACAACTACCAAAGGGGTGCCAAATTGAGCAGCAGCAAACTCCACACTGCCTATTTGTGAGGGAGCTACCACATTGCCGGCCACACGAATCACAAACAGGTCCCCCACCCCCTGATCAAACACCAGCTCTGCCGGTACCCGTGAATCCGAGCAGCCCAGAATGATGGCAAAAGGTTCCTGGCTTTTTGCTGTTGCCTGCCGGCGTGCCTGATCACTCAGTGCTTCTCTGTTTTGTTCTCCATCCCTGAAACGCCGGTTACCTTCTTGCAGTTGTTCCAGTGCGTCCTTCGCTGAAAGCATATTGTGAGTTCCTTTGTTGGTTGCTTAGCATGCGCTGTATTTAGTGACGCCATTCTCCCACAGTAAGGAACCCGCGCACAGCAATGGGGTCGTGACCCGAAAAGCACGGGTCGTGGCCCGATGGGAGGGTAGGGTCAGGCCGGTTTTGTCTTTATGGTTGAGTGGTTGTGAAACATCAGTGCCTGTCACGGGTTGTTTCAGGCCAGATAATAATAAGGATGAGACCATGAATAAAAAAGCTCAATCCAACGGCATCTACGCTCGATACTACCCCATCAATCGTCTGAGCGTACACGACATCCGGCAGATGTATCAGGTTTTTCAGAAATACTATTCTTACACCGATATAGACACTTTTCTGAAGGACCTCAGCCAGAAAGACGGCCTTATCCTGGTCCGTAACCGTGCTGAACACCGGGTCGTTGGTTTCTCTACCGTTCGTAGCATGCAAATGAAAGCTGGCGCTCTCAAGGGGCGGGGCATCTTCAGTGGCGACACCATCCTGGAAAAAGCCTACTGGGGCGGCAGTGCCATGCATCTGGCATTCTACCGTTACCTGGTTTGGCAGAAACTGCGCCATCCTTTCCAGCCGGTCTTCTGGATGCTGATCAGTAAAGGGTATAAAACCTACCTGCTGTTGGCGAATAACCTGCAACGCTATTATCCCCATCCGGAAAATCAAGACGCGGATCTTGGGCGAATGGTTGAAGACTATTGCGCCGAACTGTTTCCGGGTTACTACGACGCTGACCGTAAGTTGCTGGACTTTGGCGAGCAGTCCCAGTGCCTGAAAGAAGATGTGGCGGGTGTGTCTGATGAATTGCGCCGCAAACAGCCAAAAATCCGCTTTTTTGAGCAGTGCAATCCCACCTGGCAACGGGGCACAGAGTTACCCTGCCTTGGGATGGTGACCACGGGGGCTATTTTCCATTTTGCCTTCAAGGCCATACGCAGCACCTTTAAAAGGAGCAGCCGTCCCTCTGGCGTCAGGAGCACACAATGAGCAAGCAGTCGATGGGTCACCTGCTGATGCGTCAGCTGCTGCGCCCGGGTGAAATGCGTTTTCGTGTGCAACGGGGCCAGCTGGAGCGTACCCAGCGTGGTCGCCTGAGTCAGATCCTGACCCGGGTGGCCCACAGTCCCGTGGGCCGAAAAACCGGGGTCAGCGCTGCCTGGCGCTGGGAGGATTTCGCCTATCACCAGCCAACGTCCACCTACAGTGATTGGGATGGCGCAATACAGGCGCAAATGGCCAGTCGGTCACAACGGTTTATCGATTCTCAGGTTATGCGCTACCAACCCACCAGCGGTTCCGGTTCTGCCATCAAGTGGATTCCTTATACCAAGCTGTTCCTTGGGGAGCTGGACCGGGCGATTGCTCCCTGGCTGGGGGACCTTTACCGGCGTTACCCGGGGGTGCGCCAGGGTGTGCATTACTGGTCACTATCCTGGTTGCCCACAGAAATGCGTCAGCAGGTGAGTGGCCATATCAATGACGACATGAAGTTGCTGGGGGTTGGCAAACGCTGGCTGGCCAACCGCACCCAGGCGGTGCCGGAATCCGTTTCCATGGCTGCCTCCTCTGATGACTCATTGTTTGCCACCCTGGCGTATCTCAGCTCCCGCCAGGACCTGAGTGCCATGTCCGTGTGGAGCCCCACTTTTGCCTTGGGCCTGCTGGAAAAGCTCGGTGTCTGGAAAGACGAACTCAGTACTGTGCTTGCCAGTGGCCATTGGGGTGATCGACAGCAAAGTCTGGGGCATATGCCGGCGCCCCTGTCCCTTCGCGGCGGTCAGATGCTGCAGGCCTGGGACGGCATGACGGACGCCAATTTCTACCGGGAATTATGGCCGCAACTGGCGCTGGTCAGTGCCTGGGACACCGCATCTGCTGCCCCCTGGGCACGGCAGTTGCGATCCCTCTTGCCCCATGCTCCGTTGCAGGGAAAGGGTTTGTGGGCCACAGAAGGCGTTGTGACCATTCCCCAGGGGGATCAGCATGTGCTGGCGGCAGGCTCCCATTTTTATGAATTTGAAGATGCCAGTACCCGGGAAATTCTGCCGGCCTGGAAGCTGGAGGCGGGGCAGCAGGTGAGTCCGCTGATGACTACCGGTTCCGGCCTGTTGCGCTATCGCCTTGGGGACCGGTTGCTGGTGACTGGCCATGCGGGTCAACTGCCCACCCTGGAATTCCAGGGCCGGGATGATGGCGTCGACATGGTGGGTGAAAAAATAAGCTCGGTAGCCGTTCAGAAAGTGTTGGACGCCATGCACTGGCCGGCAGTGGTGCGACCGGTCATCGTTCTGGCTCAGGAGCAAGGTGCAGATCATGGCCGCCCCCAGTACCTGCTGCTGGCAGAGGCACCACCGGGATTTCCTGCTGCAGCCTACCGTAACTGGGGTCATCACCTGGCAGAACAACTGGAAGCCGGTTTGCAGGAGAGTTTCCACTATCAGTTAGCCCGCAACCTGGACCAGCTTAATGGGGCTCATTGTATCTGTGGCCCACAGCTGCGCCATCAGTATATGGCCGCCTGCAGGGAGCGGGGCATGATTGATGGCAATATCAAGATAGAGGCACTGCGTCAGTGGTCGGGTCCTCTGCCGGTGGCAGATGTGGACCCGGAACAGTCTCCTGTCATGGATGTGCAATTATGAGCTTTATGGTGCGCTCGGCTCAGCGTCAGGATAATCAGGGTATTCTCGATCTGCTTGCCAGAACCTCCATGCCCGGGAAGGTTGCTCTCGCGTTTGAGCGGGCTCCCGACTATTTCAATGGTGCCCATATTGCCTGCCAGCGGCCGGATGTGTATGTGTTGACGCCCACAGAGAGTGAGCAGAACACGCAAGACCCACCCCATGAGGGGGTGGAGATTCTAGGGGTGTTCAATATTGGCAGTCGTGACCTGTATGTGGATGGTAAGCCCCGGTCGGTGTACTACGTGCACGACCTGCGTCTTGACCGGAGCGTGCGGGGGGGAAAGGCTCTGATGGCCTGTTATGCCAAAGCCCGGCCCATTATAAAAGATGATGATATGTCCACCACGATGCTGTTGGCAGAGAATATCCCTGTGCTGCGGTTATTGAGCAAGAAAAAAAAAGGTTTGCCTAATATCTTCCATACAGCAGATGTTGAAACCAGTCTGGTCTCCGGTTTCAATAAATCGGCTTTGGGTAGCAGTGGGCTGAATATACGCAGGGCCACCCTTGAGGATGTGCCCATCATGCAGGCTTACCTCCAGCAGGAAGGCCCCAAGCGTCAGTTTTTTCCCTGTTACAACCTCAACGACATGCTGGCAGGTGATCCCTACTACCTGGGGCAACGCATTGAGGATTACTGGCTGGCCTTTGATGGCGACGAACTGAAAGGACTGATGGGTGCCTGGGACCAGAGGGGTTTTCGTCAGACCCGGGTGGTTAGTTACAGCCGCACTATTGAGCTATTTAGACCATTCTATAACCTGTGGTGTGTTTTCAGTGGCGCCATGCGACTGCCCCCAGCTGGGCAGTGCTTTGATTATCTGATGGTGCATTGCGTGCTGATCAAGGACAACGACCCGCTGGTTTTCAGGGATCTACTGGCCCACTTGCAACAATGTTACCGTCAGGATTATCACGCCCTGGTGTGTGGTCTCTGCGACCGTGACCCGCTGTTCAAGGCCATGCAGGGTTTCACCCGCCGCAAGTTGCACAGTTACCAGTTCCTGGGTACCTGGGTGGAACGGGACCCACGCCAGGACATTGATCCTTCATTGATTCCCTATGCAGACGTAGCCAGGCTCTGAGGTCCTATCATGGTGGCAGTAAAGACTCCGGTCTCCCGGCTTAAGCCTGGCCCCCGTCTCACCTTGCTGGCTCTGGTGCTGTTATTGGCAGCAGTGGTTGCGGGGATTTATCTGAAAGTTCCGGAAACCCGGGTACAGCCCCGTTTGACTACCACTCCAGAGGTGGCGGTAGTGATTGCTGAACCCAGGGACCTGCACCTGACCCTGGCAAGCCATGGTACCGCCAGAGCAAGGGACCGGGTAAAGCTGGCCATGAAAGCCTCTGGGGAAGTGGTAAAAGTGGCAGACGCCATGCGCAATGGCGGCTGGGCCAACAAAGGGGACATGTTGCTGAAACTGGACCCCCAACCCTTCCTGCTGGAAGTGAACCAGCATGAACATCAACTGGCTTCAGCGGAACTGCACCTGGAAAAGGTGCGAGCCAATGCCACTGTGGCCCGCCGGGACGCCAGTCCCAGAGCAACGGATTTTGCCCTGTTCAAACCCCAGTTGCGGGAAGCCGAAGCCGGTGTTGCTGCTGCTAAATCAGCCCTGGATATGGCCCGCCAGCGCCATGAGCAGGCCACCTTACGGGCACCTTTCAGTGGCCGTCTGGAAGAGGTGCGGGTGAGCCCGGGGCAAAACCTGGCTGCCGGTGATCCGGTGGGGCAAATCTATAGCGCCGACCGTATGGAGGTGCGCATACCGGTCCGGGATGAATGGCTGAGTCTGCTGGGAGCTATCCAGGGAGTGGGTAATGGGCAGCTGGCCATACCGGTCAGTCTCAGTGGCCGCTTTGGGGGCAGTGAACGGGTATGGCCGGCAATGGTGAGCCGCCGTGAGGGGGGGCTGAGTCGTAATCAGATGACTTGGCTGGTGGCGGAAGTCGACAGTAGTAACGGTGTGCCCCTGGAGCCAGGGGTCTATGTGCAGGCAGCCATCAGTGGCCGGGAGCAGGAGGCTATCGTGGTGCTCCCCCGGGATGCACTGATGCAGGATGGCAGTGTCTGGGTGGTGCATGAAGGTCAGCTGAAGCGGCGCTCCGTTACCTGGATCTACCGTGACCAGCAGGCCCTTTACGTCAGCGGTGGATTGCAGCCCGGTGAGGCGGTACTGGCGGATGGCTATGCTCACCTGCTGGAGGGCACCATTGTTGCGACCCGAATTGTGCCACCCCCTGAGTTGTCGGCAATAAAAGAGATTTCCCCGTGATTAACCACTCAATTGCCTGGTTTGCCCGCCGTCCGGCAGTGGCTAACCTGCTGGCGGCACTGCTGGTGCTGGGTGGTTTGCTGTCAATGACCCAGACCCGCCAGGAAACCCTGCCCAACGTGCCACTGGAGCGCATCGGGGTGGTCAGTACCCTGAGTGGCTCCCCAGAGGTGGTAGAGCAGCGTCTGTGCACTCCTCTTGAAACCGCCATTTATCCGGTGGACGGCACCCGGGACATCCAGAGTGAGTCCCGCCAGGGGAGCTGTTCCATCACGGTTTTTGTGGTGGAAGGCTATAACGCCGGTGAGGTGCGTGACCGGATTGCTGCCAGAGTCGAGAACCTGGACGGACTGCCCAGTGATGCCAGTCGCCCGGAAGTGGAAGAGGTGGTGTTTCGTAACCGGGTCAGCCGGCTGCTGTTAACCGGGCAGGTGTCACCCCGGGAACTGCACCGGGTTGCCTGGCAGTTGCGGGATCAACTATTGGATGATTCTCATATTGCCGAAGTGGTTCTGGAGGGGCTGCCTGAACGGGAACTGTCGGTAACCGTTCCCCGGGAAAACCTGTACCGCTACCAGCTGTCTTTTGCTGAACTGGTGGATAGTCTTGACCGTCAGTTAACCCCGGTCACGGCGGGGCGTTTGCGTACCCAGACCAGCCAATCCCTGATACAGGCGGGGCAGGGGGTCACCGACCCTTCAGGTTATGGCTATCTGCCTGTGCGGGAAAGCCATGATGGAGAATGGCTGCCCCTGGAGCAGGTGGCGGAGATCGACGATGGCTTTGGCCGCCATGCCATTGCCGCCTGGCTCAATGGGCAACCCACGGTCGCATTGGATGTGTACCAGAGTGGCAATCGAAGTGCCCTGGATACGGCGGGGGCCGTGCGGGATTTCGTGCAGCACGCAGTGGTGCCTGAGCCGTTACAGCTGCTGCTGTGGGAAGACGATGCGGTGCAGTACGAAGAGCGCTCTGACCTGCTCTGGGGCAATGCCCTGTTGGGTCTGGCCATGCTGGTACTGGTACTTGGGGTGTTTTTCGGTTTACGCCTGTCCTCCTGGGTGGCACTGGGGATTCCCGTGGCGATGCTGGGGGCCTGCATGATCCTGCCGATCCTCGGGGACTCTTTTAATACCATTTCCCTGTTCGCCTTTATTCTGGTGCTGGGTATTGTGGTGGACGATGCGGTAATCGTCGGGGAAAGCATTGAGCATGAATCACGCACCCAGGGGGAGGGCCTGGCCTCCGTGATCAAAGGCACCCAGCGTATTGCCACCCCTATCGTGGTGGCCATTATCACCACCATTATTGCCTTTACTCCCATGCTCTTTCTGCCCGGTCCGGAAGGGGAATTCATGCGGGTAGTGCCCACCATCGCCATTACCATTCTGCTGCTGTCTCTGGTGGAGTGCCTGTGGATACTGCCGGCCCATATGCACCAGGTGGTGAGTAAACCCCCTGGTCGCAGTGAACGTTTCAGTGCCGCCGTCAATCAGCGTTTTGAAGCCTGGGTAGACACCCGTTGCCTGCCGGTATTGGCGGCAGCCATGCGCCAGCGTTATCTGGTGTTGACCCTGTTTATCGGGCTGTTTGCCATTTCTGTTGCCCTGATTCATAGCGGCTGGATCAACGTCACCATGTTCTCGGATGTGGAAGGGGACAAGGTCATGGCGGATGTCAGTTTCCCGGAGGGGACCAGTGGCGATACGGTGCTGGCAGCGACCCGCTCCTTGCAGGAAACCGCAGTGGCATTACAACAGCAGTTGCGCCAGGAAATGGGGGCTGAAGTGATCGCTGCAATTCATTCAGAACAGGGCCGTCGCAACAATTACTCCACCGCCCATGACCCCAGTGCTGAACTGCGGGCACGGGTTACCCTGGCCCTGCCACCCGCCGGTCAACGGCCCAAGACTGCCCGTGCCATTGCCCAGCGCTGGCGGGAGGCTCAGGGGGCTATCCCTGGTGCCCGCTCGTTGCGGTTCCATGCCAGCCTTAATGAAATCAATCCGGATATTCATATCAACCTGTACCACCCTGATCTGGAACGTCTGACAGCAGTCAGTCAACGGTTGGCTGCCCATCTGGAAGGGGTTGAGGGGGTTTTTGAGATTGACGATTCCATGGCTTCACGGTTTTCTGAGGTGGCCATATCCGCAAGACCCGCAGCGCGGCTGGCTGGCATGACTGAAGACCGTCTTGGCCAGCAGGTCCATGCCGCATTCCATGGTACCGAGGTGGATCGCCTGCCCCAGGGTGACCACGATGTGCCGGTGGTTCTGCGTTTACCGGAGCACCAGACCGTCAGCCTTTGGCACCTGGAACAGCTGCCTATTACCCTGGGGGACACGGGAGAAGTGGCGCCGTTGGGGGTGTTGGCCAATCTGGAGCGGCGTATGACCCCGGCGGTGATCAGTCATTACAACCGTAACCGCAATGCCACCGTCACCGCCTATGTCAATCAGGACCACAGTTCTTATGGCCGGGTTATGCGTCACCTGGAAAGCACCATCCTGAAAGAGCTGGAGGCGGAGGGCATTACCTGGGGCGAAGCAGGTAAACCCCCACATATCGCTGAATTTGTTCGCTATCTGAGTTTCAGTTATGCCGCTGCGCTGTTACTCATGTTGTTTGTATTGACCATGATGTTTGGCAATTACTGGCAGCCGTTTCTGATCCTTATGGCGATACCCTTCGGTATGGTAGGGGCCTTGTTGGGTCACGCCCTGCTGGGGCTGGGACTGTCCCTGTGGTCTGTAGTGGGGGTAGTGGCCGTGAGCGGCGTGGTGGTCAATGACAACCTGGTACTGATTGATCGAATCAACTATTGGCGAGATCAGAACAGGCCCGCTTTTGAGAGCCTGATTGCCGCGTTGCGGGAACGCTTCCGCCCCATCGTACTGACCACCCTGACCACTTTCCTGGCGGTGGCGCCCCTGGCCTTTGATACCAGCGTACAGGCCCGTTTCCTGGTTCCCATGGCCGTGTCTCTCGGTTTCGGGGTGTTGTTTGCCAGCCTGATTACCCTGTTGATGATGCCGGGTATGTACCTGGTATTGATGGATGCCGGAGAGATGTTAAAGACCCTAGGTTCACGCTGGCGCAAGGTCAGTGAAGATGATCCGGTAGAGCAGGCCTATGAGGCAGGCCGCCATGCCGCGGCCTGGGGCGGCGGTGAAAACCCCTACCAGGACGATGTGCTGCGGGCCAGCTGGGAGGCCGGCTACAACGATGCCGCAGAGGAAACGAATGACCGGGGCAGGGCGCCGGGTTGAGGTGTTCCAGGGGTGCAGTGAACAGTTATAGGGCAGGCATTTAAGCCTGTTTTGTGCCAGAATCCTGCGCAATCCCGAACACCTGTAAGCGAGACAAACAATGAGTCGCAAAATACGCAACGCCAAGCCACTGGCTCACCCGGCTAACTGGGGGGCCTGGCTGGCGGTTTTCGTTCTGTATCTGCTGTCGTTTCTGCCCATGTCTGCCAAGCAGCGTTGGGGCGCCGCTCTGGGGCGTTTGCTGAACCGTAAATTTCATTCCCGGCGTAAAGTGGCTCAGCGAAATGTGTCCTTGTGTTTTCCGGAGATGCCCCCGGAAGAACAGCGGCAACTGGTTGAAGACAGTTTTATTGCCTGCAGCCGCGGCGTGCTGGAAACCACCCATGCCTGGTGGCGGGACATGAAGCCCCATGAAAAGAACACCCAGGTTTTCGGCATTGAACACGCTGAGGAGGCAGTCCGGCGAGGCAAAGGGTTACTGTTGATTGGCGCCCATTACAGCATCTTCGATTTTGCATTACCGTTGATTGCCAGCCGCCTGCAAAAACCCGGCTATATGTACCGGCCCAACGATAATCCGGTGATTGACCGTACCATTGAGAAGGGGCGGCGGCGCCACTATGGTATCCGCTCATTTAACAAACGGCAGCTGAAAGAGATGATGGCCTTTTTGGCGGATGGTGGGCAGGTCTGGTATGCCTGCGATCAGGACTTCGGCAAGAAAAGCCAGGTGTTTACCCCATTTTTCGGGATTCCTGCAGCTTGCATAACGACACCCAGTTTTATCGCCCGGGAGTCAGGTGCCAGCGTCATTTGCGTGAGTCACTTGCGCACGCCGGATGGGGGTTATCAGATTTCGTTTTCTCCCATTCAGGAGAACTTTGGTCAGGACCCACAGCAGGATACGGCGGTATGGAACGGTTTTATTGAAGCCACTATTCGCCGCTATCCCGAGCAGTACCTGTGGATGCATAAGCGGTTTAAAACCCGCCCTGAAGGTGAGGGGCCTGTCTATTAACCGGTTTCAGCCATCAGTGTTCCCATAGCGCATCAGGGTAGTGGCTTTTTGCAGTAACGGCTGTGCCTGCCTGGCCTGGTTGTTGGCCAGCAACTGTTCTGCCTGTTTTACATAGGCATCCGCCAGGGTGCGCCGAAGCCGTGTTACCGGCTCAAAGCTGCCGGGAATCCCTGCCTGTTCCATTTCCCGGTACACCTGATCCAGTGTGTTGCTGTTGCTGGCCCCGGCTATAGCCGACTGCCAGCGGCTCATGCGTGGCCCATAGAAGTCTTTAGCCGCCTGTTGGGGGTAGCTGGCGG
>REBR01000101.1 GCA_007692645.1 Halomonadaceae bacterium
AGTCATTCAGCACCAGGTCGCTGTTGGCGTCTGCAGCGGGCAGGTTCCTCAGGGGGGTGAGTGTGTTGGCTGAGGCATCGCCGCCGCGGAAATGGTTCACCATATTGGGGCCACCAAAGCTGCGGTTATTAAATGCCCGATAACTGGTGCTTAACAGCTGGGTCTGCAGGGGTAATCCGGACGCAGAGCGAATGCTGTTGCCGGTGCTGCCGGTAGCTGCAACCAGGGTATAGCGATATAGGGTGTCAGTGTCCCAGGGGACCATAGGGATCAGGCGGATTTCCCGGAGATCCACCTCCAGTGCCCAGTCATTAAAGGGCTGCCAACCGTCTCCCTGGTTGCTTTCCATCAGCACGGTGGTGCCGGCCTGAAAGCTGTTCGGGTCCATGTTCTGGGAAAACCGCACAATCACCGGGCGTTCACCGGGGTGGCGCTGAATTGGCAGGGGGTCGTTATTGCTGCGGCCTCCGGCACAGCGCCCCTGTGAAGTACTGTTGATGTTGGGGTTGCTGGCGGTTTTGGCGCAGGGATAGCCCGGCAGGGTGGTCAGGACCAGGGGGGCCTGTACCCCTGAGGTACTGTCATTGGTGGCTGCCAGGGTGAAGGTTTTAGGGTTAACCAGTGCCGGTTTGCCATCGATGCCTTCAATGTCAGTGGCGTTCAGGGTGTAGCTGCGGCCATGGCGCAGTGGCTGCTGCGGGTGAATGACAAGCCGTGAGCCGTCAGCATTAACCGTTATGGGCAGGGTTCCTGCCACGGAATCATCCAGGTGGATGGCCCCCTGCAGGCTGCTGCGTTTCAGTGGCTGGTCAAAATACAGAATCAGCGGGTCCCCGGGGCGCAGGCTATCAGGGTTGCTACCGGGTACCCATGACAGCAGTTGCGGGCCAGTACCATCGGCGGGAGTCAAGATAGGGCCGCTCTGGCTGTCCGGGTAACCCTCAAGGCGAAACGAAACCAGCCCGGCGGCCTGATCGATTCCCAGCACCCGGGGCTCGATCACCGCCAGAGCATCAATCACCAGGGCCCCATTTTCCATGCTCACAGTACCCACCAGAGGCACGTTCAGCAGTTCCTGGCCGAGGGCGGCATTGGCGGTGGCGTCTTCGGCATTAAGGGCCATGTCCACGAACAGCAGAATATTCTTTGGGGCGGTGCTGCTGGTGCTGTAGGGATTGGGCACCATAAAGCCATTGGCGTCTGAGAGAAAGCGGACACTGACGGTGCCGGAATTGAGTCCTGAGGATAAAGCCCCACCCACGTTTACGGCCACGTCAGTGCCGGTAATCAGGGCGCCTTTGCGCACCCGCAGCGGGGTCACATGGGGGTAGCTCACCACGCTGGCCAGGTCGGTGAATAAATTCCCGGTGGCCGGCTGGTCTCCCAGTGGGCCGGTATCCGGACCCATGTAAGTGGGATTGTCTGAACCCAGCAGCGCAGAAGACAGGTTCACAGAATTAAGCAGTGCTCCCGACAGGTTTGAATACCGGCTCTGTTGATGGGGGACCACTTGCAGGGGAATATCCCTGCGACCACCGGCCCGGGTTGGGGTAAAGGTAAAGTGGGCATAGCCACCGGGGTTGAGCTCGCCCCCCAGAGTGCTGCGAATGGCACTGGTTAAAAACAGGCTGTACTGACTGCCCGGAGTCAGATCCTGATCCGGGTCCAGGGTCAGGTTCTGCCCTTTCACCAGCAATTCTGCCGGCACCAGCTCCCCCTGGGCATTTTCCAGCCTGACGGAGTCGCCGTAGTGGGTGCTTTGGGGGTCCAGGGGCTCATTGAACTGCATGCGCAATGAAGCCAGATCCGTGAGGGGGAAGTTGCTGCCATCCGGTATCAGGTTGAGGACGGTAAAGCCCTCTTCGGCATCATCAGGAGTTGGGCTGATGCGCCCCAGCAAAGGGCCGTTGGTAGCCAGGCGGGTTGCAAAATGAATGCCCTCTGGCGGGAAGCTCATCTGGCGGTTGCCGCTGGCCATGCCGGCGGAGGTGATCCGGTAGCGTGCTGCCGGCGCCAGGGGTTGCTCCGGGGTCAGTATCAGGGTGCGGCGGTCGTCGCTCAGGGTGCTGGTGAAGCTGATGGTCTGCCCTTCTTCCCCTTGTAGCTGCTCAATATGCAGGTACTGGCCAGGGTCATCGCTGGTAATGGCTGAGGAGAAGCGCAGAAAGACCGGTGAGCGGGTAGGCACATAACCCTGATTATGGGTGGGGAAGCTGTAAATCAGCTGCCCACTGCCCCGTTCTGACATGGTGGTGGTCTGGGTGTCCTGGTCACAGCCAGTCAGAACCAGGGATGCAATCAGGCAGGTCAGTAACAGCGTTTTCATGGTGAGACCCTCATGTCTCTCAACAGCGATCTGTTGAGTACTGCGTGAGGCCGCACTTACCGGTGGGTATGGGGCACCGGTGATCCGGTGGGGATCTGCGGACGCACTACATTAGATTATTGTACAGGGCTCGTAGGGGACGGTGCCGTGTCCCATTAAGCCAACTTCTTGTCATTAGTGTAAGAATTGGTAAGGAGTATGCTGTGTTTTGTGTCACAGGCGCTGCATTTCAGAGGGATGTAGAGCGCTGGTTTTGTGTTAAGGAGGGGGCTGGCCGTTGGTGCAATGAGGGAGGGGGGTCCTGGGAGGGGGAGGCATCCATGCCAATACGGGGTTAATTCCCAGGGGAAATCCCTTTAGTGGTGGTGATGGTGATCAGTGCCTGATCCGCCAGCATCACTGTCATGGGGGCGAACCTCCAGTGTAGTGGTG
This sequence comes from Halomonadaceae bacterium, assembly GCA_007692645.1. Taxonomy (GTDB): domain Bacteria; phylum Pseudomonadota; class Gammaproteobacteria; order Pseudomonadales; family Oleiphilaceae; genus REBR01. The sequence continues at coordinate 2,759 of REBR01000101.1, forward strand.
ATGTCTCCCGCGGGTTCCAGGGTCAGTGTCAGGCTGTGCTCATCCCCTGCAACCAGTGGCTTATCAAGGTTCAACAGCATCAGGTGGTAACCTTTGGGGGCCAGGGTAACGCTGTCATGGGGAGCCACAGGAATACCGCCACGGACTCGTTCCATACGGGCCATGCCGTCCTGCTCGCTGGAGAGGTGAATTTCCACCCGCTCGGTCCCGTCCATGCTAGCGCCGGTGAGGGTCTGGGTCTGTTCGGAATGATTAGTGATTACCAGGTAGCCCGCACCGTTAGGGCTGCCAGGAGCAGTAGCCCGAGCCCACACATCGTCCAGTTGGATGGTGTTTTCTGCCGCTGTCAGGGGGGCCGCCAGGCAGGTGATAAAGAGCAAAGCGCTTAGACGTATAATAGAAGGGTGGTGCATAAGGCATATCCTGTGGTTGTCAGTCAGGTTAATAGTAGGGGGTGAGTGTTAAAAGGACCAGTCCGGGGGTTCCCGGCACAAACGGGCAAAGTCCTCAGCGGGCATGGGGTGGGCAAACCAGTACCCCTGGGCGGTATCTGCCCCCAGCTCCTTAAGCAGTCTTGCCTGTTCAGGGTGCTCAACCCCTTCCCCCACTGTGCGGCAATGGAAGTTGCGGGCCATGGCAATCACCGTTTTGGCCAGATTGCGATCCTGTGAATTCTGGGCGATGCCATCCACAAATGCACGGTCAATCTTGAGGGTGTGTACCGGCAGGTTTTTCAGATACGCCAGGGATGAGTAACCGGTGCCGAAATCATCAATGGCAATGCTGACCCCGCGCTGGGCCAGAATCTGCAGCTGATTGCCCGCCTGGACAATGTCGTCCATGAGGCCGGATTCGGTGACTTCCAGTTCCAGAAAGCGGCTTTCCAGCCGGTGGATCTGCATGAGTCCGGTAATTTCATCCGCCAGATCTGGCAGGGCAAGTTGCCGTGCGGATACGTTCAGGGCAAGGGTAAAGTCCCCCTGGCACAGGTCTGCCCGTTGCCAGGCTGCTGCCTGGGAGATTGCTGTTTCCAGCACCCAGCGCCCCAGGGTGAGAATCTCGCCACTGCCTTCCGCCAGGGGGATGAAGTCCCGGGGCGGGATAGTGCCGAGCTCCGGGTGCTCCCAGCGAAGTAGCGCTTCGGCGCCCACAATACGACCTTCCCGTAAGCAGATCTTGGGCTGATACAGCAGGTGCAGTTCCTGGTTGCTGACGGCGCTTCGTAGTGCCCGGTGCAGGCGGTCTCGCTGTTGCAGGGCGTGCTCCAGGTCTTCGTCAAACAGCCGTGGCGGTTCACCGGTGCGCTCCGGCAGGGCCAGAGCGGCAAAACGGATCAGCTGTTCAGCATAGTCAGAGTCATGGCCGCTGCGGCTGACGCCAATGCGCAAGGTCACCCCCAGGCGTAAATCCCCCACCTGGAACGTGCGGCTGAGGGCTTGCTGCAGCGCCTGCAAGGTTTCAATGAAGGGGGGGAAGGCATGGGTTTCCCGCTGAAAACAGACAAACTCTGCATTGCCCCAGCAGCCCAGTGTGGCGTTTTGCAGGCGCTGGCCCATGATGCGCCCGAGCAGGGCAATCAGCTGTTCAGTGACCGGGTAGCCGTGCAGCCGGGCAATATCGTCGATGGCATCCACCGCAATAAAGGCCACGTTAACCGCCGCCGGTGCCACCAGTGCCTGCTCCAGTTCAGCAATAACGGCCCGGCGGTTGGGCAGCCCGGTTACCGGCTCCCGCAATGCCTGGCGTTGAATCTCAGCGGTGCGCTGGGCCACCAGGCTCTCCAGGGCAGAGGCTTCGCTGACCCGCTGCTTATAACTGTGGTGGCTGGCCAGAATGTTGCTGATGCGCTGAAGCACTTCCTGGTGGTTAAAGGGTTTGCTGATAAAGTCTCTGGCGCCTGCTGCCAGGGCCTGGTGGCGGGTGCTTTCATCGATATGGGCAGTGAGCACAATGATCGGTGGGCAGCGGTCACCCCAGTGGGCACGAAGGCGCTGCAGCAGCACCTGGCCGCTAAGATGAGGCATTTGAATATCCAGCAGCACCAGATCCGGCAGTTGCAGCTTGCAGGCAGGCTCCACCTGCCGCGGGTCACAGATTCCCTGTAGCTGAGCATAGCCCTGAGCCTGCAACAGAACCTGAAGAACCTCCACGTTAATGGGATTATCGTCCACGATCATGATATGGGAATCGAGCAGGTGCTCATTGCTTTTCATGCTGGATAGGTACCATTCATCTGAATGCCGGAATGCCTATCATCGCAAATTACCTGCCAGGATGGATAGCTGTTGTTTTTCCAGAGGTTTAGTGACTGCTCAAATGGGGACTTGTTGAAAAATGTTAACTAGTTCACGAATTTTCGCTACTCAAACAGCACAGACTTTTACATTCTTGGCCGCTTCGGCCAATAGTTATTTAGCCAATCTTTGGTATGTTAGAATATAAACCAAAGTAAGGCGTTGCTTATCTTGATGGGTAATCGGGGAAGGGGATTTACGCTGCTGGAGCTGCTGATCACGTTGGCACTGGCAGGTATTCTGCTAGGACTTGCGGTACCAGCGACTCAGGTGCTCACAGCCAATAACCGGACTGTGGCGGTGACAAACTCGGTGCTTGGGGTCCTACATAATGCCCGTGCGGAATCTATACGTTACAACCGTGCCGTGTGGATTTCTCCTGCAGCCACCGGGGAGGCAGGTATTTACCGCTGGCAGAGTGGTATTGCAATGAGTGTTGAAGACGATAGCGATACTGAAGACGACATTTTACGGCGTATTGAGAGTATTGATGAGCGCCTGGTGGTGTCAGTCAGTGGCGTCGCAGAAGAAAACCGGGCATTCGGGTTTAACCCGGGGGGCTTCCTGCTGAACAAGGATGACAGGCCTGTGTTTACTTTCTGCAACAGCGTCTGGCCTGGCAACAGCCGGGAAATCCGTATCAATGCCGGTGGCCAGATCACCATGACTTCGCC
>REBR01000153.1 GCA_007692645.1 Halomonadaceae bacterium
CAGTCAGGGGCTTGATGGTGGAGCCGGGCTCAAACAGATCGGTAATGGCCCGGTTGCGCAGAAATGCCGGGTTAAGCTGACTGCGGTCGTTGGGGTTGAAGGCCGGCTGATTGACCATGGCCAGCACTTCACCGGTATGCACATCCAGCATCACCAGGGTGCCGCCACTGGCGTTATGAGCCTGCACCACTGCCTTGAGCTCCCGGTAAGCCAGGTACTGCAGGCGCATATCAATACTCAGCTGCAGGTCATTGCCCGGCTGAGCATCCGCCACCAGGCTAATGTCCTTAACGGAACGGCCACGGTTGTCCCGCAGCACCCGCTTGCGACCTGGCAACCCACTGAGCCAGTGATCAAAAGACAGCTCCAGCCCTTCCTGGCCTTTTTCATCAATATTGCTGAAACCCACCACGTGGGAGGCCACTTCACCGGCAGGATAATAACGACGGTATTCCCGGCGGCTATAGACCCCCGGCAATTCCAGAGCCAGCACCTGATCGGATAACGAAGGCTGGATCTTACGCTTAAGGTACATGAACTGCCGGCCCGCACTGCGCTGCAGACGGCTCCGCAGGGCAGCTTCATCCACTTCCAGCAAACGGGCAAGGTTGGTCAGACCCACGTGATAAGGAGGCAATTCCCGGGGGTTAACCCAAAGGGTCTGTACCGGGGTGGATATTGCCAGTGGTTCACCATTGCGGTCGGAAATCATGCCACGGTGGGCATCGATGGTTTCCGTGCGCACGGTGCGCTGCTCACCCTGGGAGCGGAGAAACTCCTGGTCGAACACATGCAGCTCAAACAGCCTGACGGTGAGGGCCAGCACCACCAACGAGACACCACCCAGCACCACAGCATAACGCCAGGCTGCAAAAGCCTCGCGAATTCGCTGTGACCACTGTGGTGGCTGTTGTGGTGTCTTTGCCATTGCTGGACAACCGTTTATGCGCCATTAACAGTAAGGCGGCCTTGTCGCCGCCCGTGAATGCCGACCCCGGTGACCGGGGCCTGTTGCCTAGCGGGGGGCGAGCCCCCCGCTATAAAAAAAATCTGGCATATGAGCAGCCTTGCCACTCAACCAGTTCACTGCTGTCTTACCACGATAATGTTGTCCCGGTCCGGCACCCGCATCTGCAGGCTATTTACCGCTTCCCGCTCAACGTGGCTGTGGGCGCTGAAAGCACTTTGCTCCAATAGCAACTGGCTCCATTGACGCTGGTATGCGTCACGTTGCAGGTGCAGGTTGCTCAGGTCACTGAACAGCGCCCGGTTCAGGTACGCCGCATGACTGACCGCCAGGGCCGACACCAGCAGAATCGCCACCAGTGTCAGAGTGATCAGTAGATCCCGTTGCCACAGGCCGGCAAAGACGCGGCGGGAAATCCGCAGGCCCTGACCCAGAACCTCCTTGAGGCGAGCTGCCGCCGGTGCCGTTTTGTGAATCTGAACCGCTCCCATAGCCCTGCTCCCGATGCCGGTCAGGCAATGCGTTCCAGTGTGCGCATGACGGCACTGCGTGCCCTCACATTGCGCGCGATTTCTTCCCGGCTGGCTTTCACCGGTTTACCCACTACCCGAAAAGGGGTCTGTTCTTCACTGGCGGTTACCGGCACCCCTTTGGGGGCCGGAATGCCCTGGCTGGCATCACGCATAAAGCGCTTCACCAGCCGGTCTTCCAGTGAATGAAAACTGATCACCACCAGCCGGCCGTTTACAGCCAGTGCCGGCAGGGCGGCTGCCAGCACTGCTTCCAGATCTGCCAGTTCACGGTTGATATGAATGCGAATGGCCTGAAAGGTACGGGTTGCCGGGTGCTTGCCCTTTTCCCGCTTGGGCACCGCTGCTGCCACCAAGTTAGCCAGCTCATTGGTAGTGGCTACAGGGAGCTCTTCTTCCCTCTGAGTAACAATAGCCCTGGCAATGCGCCGGGAAAAACGCTCTTCGCCATATTGAAAGATCACATCGGCAATGGTTTTTTCCTCGGCGGTGGCCAGCCACTGGGCAGCGCTTTCTCCGCTGTCCGGGTCCATGCGCATATCCAGCGGGCCCTGGCGCATAAAACTGAAGCCACGGGCGGCATCGTCCAGTTGCGGTGAAGACACCCCCAAGTCCAGCAGCAAACCATCCACCCGGTCCCACTGCTGGGCGGACAGATGCTCTGGCAGCGCCGCAAAAGAACCCCGGCGAATGGAGAACCGCGGGTCTTCCACTACCAACTGTTCAGCCACCGCCATGGCCTCAGGGTCCTTGTCCACGGCCATCAGCGCGCCGCTCTCCCCTAACTGGGAAAGAATCGCCCGACTGTGGCCGCCACGGCCAAAGGTACCGTCCACATAACGCCCAGCCGGCTGGATGGCCAGCTGGGCAACCGCCTCTTCCAGCAGCACGGCATCATGGTTCAGACTGATTTCCCGTAGCGTAGTCATAAGGACAACTTCTTCATTTCTTCGGGCATTTCATCGTCATCGTCTTCTTCCAGCCAGGTCATCCAGCGGTCTTCGCTCCACAGTTCCAGCTTGCGGCCCTGGCCGATCAGCAACAGCCTCTTCTCCAGGCCGGCGTACTCACGCAGCGTGGGGGGCACCAGTACTCGACCGGCGCCGTCAAGCTCCAGAGGGGTGGCAAAACCAATTAACAGACGCTGGGCACGACGTGCCCGCTTATTGAAACTGCCCAGGGCTTCTACCTGTGGCAGCACTTCCTCCCACTGGGGCTCGGGATACACCAGCAGGCAACGCTCTTCGGTGTGAGCGGTAATGACGATACGGCCCTGACAAACTTCGGACAAACCTTCACGCACACGGGCAGGTATCGCCAGGCGACCCTTGGCGTCCATGTTAATTGCGTGACTGCCCTGAAAATTTGTCATTGTTTGCTCGGTACTCTCATTAACCGGCGCCTACCTAACTATTGATTTATTGGTGTGGCCTTACCGGTGGTGGCGGTCCCTGTCCACGAATGACACATTCTCCCACCACTGAACCTCTTAAACCACTAAAAACCACTTAACACCACTTTTCACCACTCGAAGACACTATAAGAACAGTCCATAGGTAATGCAAGCGGCTACAGGGCCTGGTGGGTAAGTGAATTCTTTAGTAAGGACAAGGAGTTAGCACATTGAGGCAAAGAAGAGGCTGTTATTGGGCACAGAAAACCAATAGGGAACAAATGGCTGAGGGCCATTGCTAGAAATTACATTAAGTTTAAGATTGTTTTACGATAAAGAGAGATGCAAAACCGGTGCGGGGGGCATAAAAAAGTCAGAGTTCGCCTGTAAGCCGGGTTCTGTCGAGAACAGTCATTCGTCTAGGGTTTGCGTCACCACAAACCTCAAGCAACCTACCCGAGTCCAGTGCGGGCCACACCATAGGACTCCTATTTGGTCTTGCTCCGAGTGGGGTTTACCATCGCCGTGAACTGTTACCAGTCACGCGGTGCGCTCTTACCGCACCTTTTCACCCTTACCCGCCACCGAAGTAGCAGGCGGTTTCCTTTCTGCTGCACTTTCCGTCGGCTCACGCCGCCCAGGCATTACCTGGCACTCTGCCCTGTGGAGCCCGGACTTTCCTCCCCCTGCTTGCGCAAGCGGCGACTGTCCAGCGAACTCTGGCGGCTAGAATAGCGCCCCGGACCAGGCCACGCAAGGCACATCCCCCACTGAACCGGTTAAAAGGGGGAACATAACCCCAGATCAGTCAGCCTTCCGGGGGCTCCGGCTGCAGTGTCAATGCATATTGATAAAGGGCATTACGCCGCTCACCCGTCACATCTGCCACCACTTTGGCCGCGGTTTTAACGGGAAGTTCCTGCAGCAAACGCTCCAATAGACGACGGCTGTCTTTTGTCAGCTCTGCATCCTGTGCCGGGGCCGGGGCACCCTGCACCAACAGAACATACTCCCCTTTGATGGCCTGGGGGTCCTGGAGCAACTGCTGGAGCACGGCTTCAAGCCCCCCCTGATACACGGTTTCAAAGGTTTTGGTCAGCTCCCGAACGGCCACTGCCGGGCGCATGGGGCCAAATGCCTCAGCCATCGCCGCCACACTGCCCCGGACCCGACGGGGGGATTCATAAAACACCAGGGTGGCGGTCTCTTCTGCCAGCGCCTGCAGGCGACGGCTGCGGCCAGCGGCTTTAGGGGGTAAAAAGCCCTCAAACAGAAACCGGTCCGTTGCCAGCCCAGCGACACTCAACGCGGCAATGGCAGCGCAGGGGCCGGGGGTGGTGGTTACTGCAAGCCCCGCCTGGCGGGCAGCCCGCACCAGCACAAAACCCGGGTCAGAAATCAGTGGCGTACCGGCGTCACTGATCAGGGCAATATGGGCGCCCTTACGAATCCGCTCCAGCAGTCCCGGAACCTGCCTGTCTTCGTTGTGCTCATGCAACGCCAGCAGTTTTTTATCCAGGCCCAGGTGGTCCAACAGGCGAATTGAATGGCGTTTGTCTTCTGCCACCACCAGATCCGCATCCCGTAGCCACTGCACCGCTCTGGCGGTAATATCACCCAGATTGCCAATGGGGGTAGCCACTACACAGAGACTGCCTTCCGCCGTGGATAAAGATGAATCTGTCACTGTTGTCATGCCGGAAGGGCCTTTAACTGATAGAATCTGTTAATTCGCCTAATCATGCCCGCGATCAGCGGCAACAACAACCGGGAACCTGCCCCGCGTGACGATGACTGACATGACAAGACAACGCTTCCTGCTGCCCCTTTTTGCCATCCTGCTGCTGGCCGGCTGCGCTACACCCCTGGACCAGGAACGGGATACCACCCCTTTTACCCTGGAACAACTGCTGCAACAGGCCCGGGACACCAGTGACCTCGCTGCCAGTCAGCGCCTGCGGTTACAGGCCGTGGAAATGCTGCAACAACAGCAGGATTATGAAAGCGCCCGGCAACTGTTGCAGACCATGGCCACGGAGCGCCTGAAGCAGGCAGAGCGTGATCAGTTCCAGTTGCTGGCCATGAATAACATCGTGGCCACAGGTGATCGCCGGTGGGCGGGTACCCTCAGCCCCAGCCTGGACCCGAACCACCCAGAGCGGCTGCCGGAAAACATGCAGCTGCTGGGCATCCAACTGCAGGAAGACACCCACTTGCTGGCACAGCAGCCTTTGCGTGCCGCTCTGGTGCTGATCAGAAATCCGCAACTGGCAGACAGTGAAGAGCTAAGCCAACGCCATGACCGCATCTGGCGCTACCTCCGGGGCAGCCATGAAGATGATCTGGAGCAGGCCAGCAGAGACTTTAGTGACCACACCACCCAAGGCTGGCTGGAACTGGCCCTGGTGCTGATGGCAGACCCCCGGGCAGTGATGGAAGCCCAATCCGCCACTGTCCGCCGCTGGCAGCAGAATTGGCCCAATCACCCGGCGGCCATGGAGCCACCCCGTGAGCTGCAGCTGATTGCCCGCCTGTCGCAAGACCGGCCCCGCAAAATCGTGCTGGCACTGCCCCTGTCAGGCCCACTGGCCAGTGCCGGCCGGGCTATCCGGGAAGGTTTTATGGCGGCGGTCTATGAAGAGTTCAGCCAGAACGGCGAAAGCGGCGCCAGCGTGGATATTTTCGATACCCACGGGACCCCCTTCAGTGAAATCTATGCAGAGCTGCTAACCAGCAACCCGGACCTGGTGGTAGGGCCCCTGGGCAGAGACGACCTGGCTGGCTTAAAGAATCAGGACCGGTTACCGGTGCCCTTACTGGCACTGAGCTATCTGGAAGACGACGAGCCGGTGCCCCAGGGCCTTTACCAGTTTGGCCTTTCCGGCGAAGATGAGGCCCGCCAGGTAGCCGATCGACTGGCCCGTGACGGTCACCGCAATGCCATCCTGATTGCCCCCCGGGGTGAATGGGGGGAGCGCATGAAAGACAGCTTTAATAAGCGCCATGAGGCCCGTGGCGGCACCCTGTTGCACAGCGCCACTTACGCCAACCAGGGCGATCTGCGCCAGCTGGTGTCTACCGCCTTTGGTATTGATGTGAGCCGCCAGCGAGCCAACAACCTGCAGCGCATCACCGGTGTTGGCCTGCAATTTGAGCCCCGGCGACGACAGGATATCGACGCCATTGTACTGCTGGCACCCCCCGGGCAGGCACGGCAACTGAATCCTCTGTTTGCTTTCTATTACGGGGCAGATCTACCGGTGTACGGCACTTCGCTGCTGTATGGGGGCAACCCTGACCCGTCCCGGGATGGGGATCTTGGGGGCATTCACTTCACCGATATCCCCTGGGTTCTGCAACCGGAAGAAGAGCTGCGCCCAGTGCTGCAGCAGCTGTTCCCGGCGCTGGCCAACCGTTATGACCGGCTGTTTGCCCTTGGCGCAGACAGCTTCCGCCTCACCGGGCGCCTGCCTCTGCTGGAAGAGGTAGAAGACAGCTGGATGAATGGCCACACCGGTCGCCTGTACATGGATGAGCGCCGCGCCATTTACCGGGAGCAGCGCTGGGCACAATTCCGCTCCGGGCGGCCAGTGCTCACCGAAGAAAGCCGTGAACAGTCAGGGGGCCAGACAGCCCCGCTGCCAGGGGTGCAACAATCTAACTGAACATCGCTTATCAAGGAGAACATTGCCATGGAATGGCACAGCAAAGGACCAACCCGGCAACAACAGGGAAGCGCTACCGAGGCGCTGGCTGCGGAGTATCTGCAACAGCAGGGCCTGCAGTTGATTACCCGCAATTTCCATTGCCGCCGGGGGGAGCTGGATCTGGTGATGGCGGAACAGGAGTGGCTGGTGTTTGTAGAAGTGCGCAGCAGAAAAGCCAACGCCCTGGTATCCCCCGCCGAGTCCATCAGCTGGCGTAAGCAGCAGCGGCTGATCGCCGCGGCCCGGTATTATCTGCACCGCTACAATGGCTATAACCGGCCTTGCCGTTTTGATGTGGTCTGCGTCAGTACCCCGTGCACTGGCCAACCGAACTTACACTGGATACGGGATGCCTTTGACGCCTCATGAGTGACGCTGACGACTTTTTTGCCAACCATGTGGCTGGGCATATGGAAGCCATTGCCCAGGCCGCCTCCAGTGCCTCAGCCCCCCTGGGGGCTGCGGTGGAACTGATCACTGACTCCTTGCTGGCAGAAGGTCAGGTACTGGCCTGCGGCAATGGCAAGACCAATGCACTGGCACAGTTCTTTTGCAGCTCACTGCTGAACCGCTATGAAAGTGAGCGCCCTGCCCTCCCTGCCCTGAATATCGGCGCTGATGCCACCTCGTTTGCCGCTATCTGCAAAGACAACCGCTTCAACGAGACCTTTTCCCGCCAGGTGCGTGCGTTCGGCCGGGAAACGGATACGCTGCTGATCTTAAGTGATGAGGGCAACAAGTCGAGTATGGTACAGGCGATTCAGGCAGCCCATGACCGGGGCATGCGGGTGATTACCATGACCGGCAGGGAAGAAAGTGACATCCACTCGCTACTGCACCCGGAGGATGTGGAAATCAGCCTACCTGATCTGGCACCGGGGAATGCGGCGGAAGTAATGCTGGTGCTGCTGAACGCCCTGTGCGGCATGATCGAAAGCCGTCTGTTCGGGGATATGGCCGACTAAGAGCCTGACAGGTGGTTATTTAACCACTGTCAGAGTCGGTTTCTTGCTGGCTTTTTCATCAGACTGGGGAGCAGATTGGCTTTCACCCTTGAGGGGACTCTCCTGATCAGGGTCAGGACTGCCGGGCTCATGGCCAAACACCATGCCCTGGCCATTCTCTTTGGCATAGATCGCCATTACGGCACGGATCGGCACCCAAACCTGCATGGGTACGCCACCAAAACGGGCACTGAACGACAGGGCCTCGTTATCCACCGCCAGTTGCTGCACAGCAGATGCACTGATGTTCAGCACAATCTGACCATTAGAGACGTAATTCTGCGGAACCTCAACGTCCTGCACTCCGGCATCCACCACAATGTGGGGGGTATTGCCATTATCCAGAATCCACTGATTCAGGGCCCGGATAAGGTAAGCCCTACTGGATGTCATGGTCGCTGCTACTTTGCTCATTGGATCTCCGTTGCTGCAATGTAAACCGGAGCGGCCAGCAGCCACTCCCTGCTATGTCAGTCACGCATATCCTCTTCACCCTCGGACAGGCTGGCCTTGAAGCCGTCCCGCTCGAAGACCCGCTTCATGTACTTGATCAGCGGCTTGGCCTGCTTTTCCGGCAGTTCAATTCCCAGCTTCTCCAGGCGCCACAGAATCGGTGCTACACAGCAGTCGACAATAGTGAACTCTTCACTGAGAAAGTACGGGGTTTCTTCAAAGATCGGCGCAGTGGCGATCAGGCTTTCCCGCAGTTCTTTACGGGCAGGCTCTGAAGCCTTGACGTTGGGCTTTTCCAGGATCTTATCAACCAGACCACACCAGTCACGGCTGATACGCCACATCATCAACCGGGACTGGGCCCGGGCTACCGGATAAACCGGCAGTAGCGGCGGATGGGGAAAGCGCTCATCCAGGTATTCCATCATGATGTTGGGCTCATAGAGCACCAGATCACGGTCTACCAGGGTTGGCAACGCGTTATAGGGATTCAGGTCTGCCAGCTCTGCAGGCGGCTCAGAAGGGTCCACATCGACCACATCCACCGTCACGCCTTTTTCGGCCAGCACGATCCGCACCCGGTGGCTGTAATGGCTTAATGGGTCGGAAAAGAAAGTCATTGATGACCGCTTGGTCACAACACCCATAAATTTACTCCGCGAAAGGTGAATCACCGGACAGGCTGAACACTTGTTAAAAGGGAAACACGAAAAATCCAGCGTTCAGCCTACAGCCGAACGCCGGATTTCGAGGTGCGCTATTGTAACCGATTTTATCAGTGAATGTCTTTCCAATACTCACGATTCAACATGAAGGCGAAGATAAAGAACACGCCCAGGAAGATCAGCACATAAGCACCAATACGCTTACGGTCCAGCAGGGCCGGCTCCCCCAGGTAGACCAGGAAGTTGCTCAGGTCGTACATGGCACGGTCAAATTCCTGCTGATCCATGGACCCTTCAATGGCCCAGTCATCACAGATAACGGCTTCGCCACTGCCCACCCGGGGGGCTTCAGCACAAAGGCCACCCATATCTGCCAGCACATGGGGCATACCCACGTTGCTGTAGACGGTGTTATTCACACCCAGTGGACGGGTGTTATCGGCATAAAAACCCCGGAAGAAGGAGTACAACCAGTCACTGCCACGGACACGGGCCACCAGGGTCAGATCTGGGGGCGCCACACCGAACCACTGCTCGGCATCGTCTTTGGGCATGGCGATTTTCATCAGCTCGCCGATACGGGCGCCGGTAAAAATCAGGTTTTCCTCATACAGATCCACTGGAATGCCCAGATCATCAGCCACCATTTTATAGCGCTGATACTCTGCGGAGTGGCAGCCCATACAGTTGTTGGTGAAAATCTGTGCACCACGCTGCATGGAGGCCTTATCACGGACATTCGGGCTCATCCGGTCCAGGTCGGCTGCCATCACCAGAGGCGACAGCAACGACAACATAAGCACTGCAATTAACATTCTCATTAGCTGGTCACCCTTTCCGGCAGCGGTTTCGTTTTTTCCATCCTGGTGTAGAACGGCATCAGGATAAAGAAGGCGAAATAGAGCACTGTGGTTACCTGCGCCAGAATAGTACCGACCGTGGTTTGCGGCACACCACCCAGGTAACCCAGGATCAGGAAGCTGATCACGAAGGTGGTCAGGGCAACCCGGCTCATCCAGCCCTTGTAGCGCATGGAGCGCACTGGGCTACGGTCCAGCCAGGGCACCACGAACAGGATGGCAATGGCGCCGCCCATGACCACCACGCCCCAGAACTGGGCCGGCAGACCGAAGGGACTGATGGTCACCGCCCGCAACATGGCGTAGAAGGGGGTGAAGTACCAGACCGGGGCAATGTGATCCGGTGTCTGCAGCGGGTTCGCTGGAATAAAGTTCGGGTGCTCAAGGAAGTGGCCACCCATTTCCGGGAAGAAGAACACTACCAGGCAGAACACAAACAGGAAGATGGAGATCGGAACCAGGTCGTGAACGGTGTAGTAAGGGTGGAACGGGATGCCGTCTTTGGGAATACCGTTTTCATCCTTGTTCTTTTTAATGTCGATACCGTCGGGGTTGTTGGAACCCACTTCGTGCAGCGCCAGGATGTGCAGTACTACCAGGCCCAGCAATACGATAGGCAGAGCGATAACGTGCAGGGCAAAGAAGCGGTTCAGGGTAATACCGGAAATCAGGTAGTCACCACGAATCCACAACGCCAGGTCGTCACCGATCACTGGAATGGCACTGAACAGGTTGATAATGACCTGAGCACCCCAGTAAGACATCTGGCCCCATGGCAGCATGTAGCCCATGAAAGCCTCTGCCATCAGCACCAGGTAGATGGTCATGCCGAAGATCCACACCAGCTCACGAGGCTTCTTGTAGGACCCGTAGAGCAGCGCCCGGAACATGTGCATGTAGATGACGATAAAGAACGCAGAGGCGCCTGTGGAGTGCAGGTAGCGCAGCAGCCAGCCATATTCCACGTCACGCATGATGTATTCCACAGAAGCAAAGGCGCCTTCCGCAGAGGGGTTGTACTTCATGGTCAGCCAGATACCGGTGACCAGCTGGTTAACCAGCACCAGCATGGCCAGCACACCAAAGGCATACAGAAAATTAAAGTTCTTCGGTGCGTAATACTTGGTGAGATGACGCTCTACCGCGGCGGTAACCGGCAGTCGCTCGTCGATCCAGTTCATCAACTTACTCATTATGCATCCTCCGGATCTTCGCCAACCGTAATGGTGTCGCCGTCATCCGCAAAGCGGTAGGGGGGAACTTCCAGATTTGTTGGTGCAGGCACGTTGCGGTAAACCCGGCCGGCAAGATCGAAACGGGAACCATGGCAGGCACAGAAGAAACCACCCAGCCAGTCACTTCCCAGATCAGGAGGACCCACCTCAGGACGGAAGGCCGGGGAGCAACCCAAGTGGGTACAGATACCCACCACTACAAAAAACTCAGGGTCGATAGAGCGGTGCGGGCCTTCAATATAGTCAGGCTGCTGCAGTTCTTCAGAATCCGGATCCGCAAGACGATCCCTCAACTCTTCCAGATTCGCGATCATTTCTTCTGAACGGCGTACCACCCACACAGGCTGACCACGCCACTCAACCGTGACCTGCTGACCTTTTTCCAACTTGCTGACATTGACACTCCTCGGCGCACCGGCTGCTTCCGCTTTGGCACTGGGCCTCCAGGATGCAACAAAGGGCACGGCTGCGCCGATGACGCCGACACCACCAACCACCGAAGTGGCGCCTACCAAAAAGCGCCGCCGGCTCTGGTTCACGTCGCCATTACTCATACTGGCCTTCTCCCATCAAGCAACGGCACGCTGTCCTCGCGGCAAGCGCGCCCTTTTTCAGAACTGGTTATAACCCGGTATTAGGCACCACTACAGTAGGCTGTTAAGCAGCCAAGGGCCAGAGTACTCACCGGGTCATGAAATAAGCGGTCAAATGGTAATTAAATTGCTGTTAGCTTACAAGCGCCAACCCATTACCAGACAGTGGCTAATGCCCTGCCCCGCCAGTGGTCACTCGCATCAGGGGCCGGAAAATATTTCCGCCAAAGACACAAAAAAGCCCGATCTATGACCGGGCTTTGAACGCAAACCCCAAAAGGTTTAGCGCTTGGAGAACTGAGGACGCTTACGCGCTTTCCGCAGACCCACTTTCTTACGCTCAACGGCACGGTCGTCACGGGTGACGTAACCGGCGCTGCGCAATGACGGACGCAGGGTCTCGTCATAGTCCATCAGGGCACGGGTAATCCCGTGACGAATGGCACCAGCTTGACCGCTGGAGCCACCACCCTTGACGGTGATGCGAATATCAAAACGCTGCTCAGCTTCTGCAACCACCAGCGGCTGACGCACAATCATGCGCAGCGTGTCGCGGCCAAAGAAGTTATCCAGCGTGCGACCATTGATTTCAATGGCACCGGAGCCCGGCTTGATAAAGACGCGGGCAGCGGAGGTTTTGCGACGACCTGTACCGTAATTTTGTGTAGCAGACATATCGGCCTTCCGTTAAATATCCAGTTCTTTCGGCTGCTGTGCAGAATGCGGGTGCTGATCACCGGCATACACTTTCAGCTTCTTAAACATTGCCCGACCCAAAGGACCGCGCGGCATCATACCTTTGACGGCATATTCGATAGCCCGCTCAGGCGCCTTATCCATCAGCCCGTTAAAGCTTAATGACCGGATACCACCGGGATAACCGGAGTGCCGGTAATAGATCTTGTCCGTGGCTTTCTTGCCAGTGACACGGACTTTCTCCGCATTGACAACGACAATGTAATCACCCGTGTCCACGTGCGGAGTAAACATAACCTTGTGTTTGCCCCGCAGGCGAAGAGCGATTTCAGTGGCCAGACGACCCAGAGTCTTGTCTGCAGCGTCTACCACATACCAGTCACGGGTTACGCTTTCCGGTTTCGCACTTAAAGTCTTCATTATTCCCGCCTTAAAACAGTAATGAGCCCCGCACCGCGTTTGCCGTGGGGAACTTTCAATTTCCTGAAATTGCTACTGGGCCCGGCACCGTGCCGCTTCGGGAAAGTCACGAAACGGCGCCTGAGCCCTGGGTGGAGAGTCCGCCGGGGCGGACCGACTCTCCCCCTTGAAAAGCCAGACCGCGAATTATACTGATGCGACCCACCTCTGCCAACCCTTATTCGCAGTCACCGGGGTTAACCGCAGGTTTTTCAGCAAAGTCACGGCCATAAAGGGTCTGCACATTCCCTAGTAACTGCTGCCGGATGGTGGCCGGGGCTTCCGGGCGCAGCTGGCACAGACTGGCCAGAATCCGGGTCAGGGCCAGTGGGCTGTTCTGCCCCCGGGCCATACCTGCCAGCGGCATATCCGGGGCATCGGTTTCCAGCACCAGGCTCTCGATCGGCACCCTGCTCAGGGCATCCCGGGTCTTACTGGCCCGCTCATGGGTAATGGTGCCGGTCACCCCGAGATAGAGGCCATGGTCAATCAACTGACTGGCCTGCTGATAGTTGCCGGAGAAGCCATGTAGCAGCGCCGGTCCAGCGTAATGAGCACGTTTTAGTACCGAAAGGACACTGTCATGGGTGCGTACTGAATGGATTAATAATGGGAGTTGATACTTTTTTGCCAACGACACCTGTGCTTCAAACCAGGGCTGCTGACGGGCCAGGTCCCCTTTCAGCCGGTCCAGCCCGCACTCCCCCACGGCCAGCAGCCGGCTCTGCCCCTGTCGCCCTTCCCGGCGCTGCTGCAACCACTGATCCAGCGCCTCAAGATCATGTTCCTGGTGCTCATCAGCCCACCAGGGGTGCAGGCCGGGTGCATAGTACAGGGCGTCATGCTCAGCGGCCAATGCCTCCAGCAGTGGCCACTCTGCCCGCACCGTGCCCGGCATTACCAGAGCCTGGATACCCTCCAGAGCACACTCCTCAAGCAGCGCTGCCCGGCGCCCGGCAAACTCCTGACGTTCAAAGTGACAGTGTGCGTCAACCAGTATCGACGGACCCGGCGCCATGGGAGAGCCTCCTAACGTTCCTTGGTTTTATGAAAGGTGACTTCCGGGTAACGCTCTTGTGCCAACTGCAGATTAACCCGGGTCGGGGCTATGTAAGTGAGATTATCGCTACCATCCAGCGCCAGGCAATCCTGGGTCTTACGCTGGAACTGCTCCAGGGCCCTGGGGTCATCACAGGTAACCCAGCGGGCCGTGGCCACATTGATCGGCTCGTAAATCGCCTCGACCTTGTACTCGGTACGTAACCGGTGCACCACCACATCAAACTGCAGTACGCCCACGGCGCCAACGATCAGGTCATTGTTTTTCATTGGCCGGAATACCTGTACTGCCCCCTCCTCGGAGAGCTGGATCAGACCTTTCTGCAGGGCTTTTGCCTTAAGCGGGTCTTTGAGCTGGATACGACGGAACAGTTCCGGGGCAAAGTTGGGGATGCCGGTAAAGCGCTCCATGCTGCCTTCGGTGAAGGTATCACCCAGCTGGATAGTGCCATGGTTATGCAAACCGATAATATCCCCGGCCAGAGCTTCTTCTGCCCGCTCCCGGTCACCGGCCATAAAGGTTAAGGCATCGCTGGACTTCACATCTTTGCCTAAGCGCACATGGCGCATTTTCATGCCCTGACGGTAACGGCCAGAGACAATACGCATAAAGGCAATCCGGTCCCGGTGATTGGGGTCCATGTTAGCCTGTATCTTGAAAACAAAGCCGGAGAAGGTTTCATCATTGGGCTGCACCGTGGCACCGGTGGTTTCTCTGGGCAGCGGTGTGGGTGCCCAGTTCACCAGGCCATCGAGCATGTGATCGACACCGAAATTGCCCAAGGCGGTGCCGAAGTAAACCGGTGTCAGCTCCCCTTTCAGGAACAGCTCAAGGTCAAAGGCATGGGAGGCGCCTTTGACCAGCTCCATTTCGTCTCTCAGCTCCTGGGTATAATCCTCCCCCAGCACTTCGTCCAGCTCCGGATTATCCAGCCCTTTTATGCGACGGCTGTCCTGGATACGATCCCCCTTACCGGACTGATAAAGAATCACTTCATCTTCCATCAGGTGGTACACACCCTTGAACTGTTTGCCCATGCCAATGGGCCAGGTAATGGGGGCGCAGGCGATTTTCAGCACCTCCTCCACCTCATCCATGACCTCCACCGGGTCACGTACATCCCGGTCCATCTTGTTCATAAAGGTGATGATGGGGGTGTCCCGTAAACGGGTGACTTCCATGAGTTTGATGGTGCGCTCCTCAACACCCTTGGCAGCATCAATCACCATCAGACAGGAATCCACTGCCGTCAGGGTACGGTAGGTGTCTTCGGAGAAATCAGCGTGACCCGGGGTATCCAGCAAGTTCACCAGGCAATCCTGATAGGGAAACTGCATGACAGAGGTGGTCACGGAAATACCCCGTTCCTGCTCCATCTGCATCCAGTCAGATTTGGCGTGCTGGCCGGATTTCTTGCCTTTGACAGTGCCCGCCCGCTGCAAAGCCTGACCAAACAACAGGACTTTTTCAGTAATGGTGGTCTTACCCGCATCCGGGTGAGAGATAATAGCGAAGGTACGGCGCTTGGCCACCTCGTCTGCGATCTGGGTCATGAATAATCCGTTTACCGGTAAATGTCACAGGCGCCGGGGTGAACGGCGCAGAAAGGAAGCTATTGTAACAAGGGACAGCTAAAGATGGCATTCCATGATATGGCCGTCTTCCCGGCCGCGGGCGTCCGGGTAATAATCCGGGCGCAGGGCGATATCCATAAAGCCTTCACTACGGTACAGGGCACGGGCGGCAACATTGGAAGCCCGCACTTCCAGGCTGACCACCACTGCCCCGTTTTCCCGGGCTCCCTGCATCAGGCTGCGCAGCAATATCCGGGCGACGCCCTGGCCACGGCAGTGGGGAGCCACACAGAGGTTAAGCAGGTGTATTTCATCCAGCACCTGGCGTAACACCGCGTACCCCAGCAGCCTGCTGTTGTCCCAGGCACCCAGCAAGTCATAACCGGAACGCAGGCAGTCAGCAAACACCCCCTGGCTCCAGGGAAAGCTGTAGCAGCATTTCTCAATATGCATTACCGCAGCAAGGTCTTTCTCCTGCAGCAGCTCCAGCGCGACCCTCTCAGAAAACTCCGGGTTCATTTCAGGCGCCGCCCGGGGTCAGTGGTATGGCCTGAAGCTGCTCCTGCAATTGCTGCCATAGTTGTTTTTTACTCTGGGGATTTGCCGCCAGCTTCTGCAAACTGGCGCTATTACCCAGCCACAACCTAAACGACTGGGAGGGCTCACCATCCAATGCCTCAAACAGGGCCAGCATCTGCGGCCCCAATACCAGCCATGGCTTTGCCGGCTGCTCCTGCAACAGTGAGCGCACCACCCGCAACAGCCCTTCATCATCGTTGCCCGGCACAGCGGCATTGGCAAACACCGGCCAGCACAGGGCTTGAGGCTGACCCACCGGCTCATCCCCCAATGCCCGCAGAATATTGCCTGCCAGCTTAAGCTGACCCGCTTCACTCAGCTCCTGGCTGATATCCAAGGCCAGGTTCAGGCTGCGGCCGGACAGGAAAGTCCCCTCAAGGCGCAGTTCATGGCTGGCTGGCGCAACCACACTGACCGCTTCATCGCCAGCAATGGCAACCTCAGCAGATCCGGCCTCCTCGGCTGTCCCGGTATTCCCGGTATTCCCGGGCGGGAGCCTGGACTCTGAGGGTGGCACCGACAAAGCGTCATCCACCGGTTTTGCAGGGGCATCTGTTGGCGGGGCAACATCTTCAACAGGAGCTGCCGGTGCCGCGGCGGCAGCCGTGCTTGCAGGTAACGCCTCAGCGGAGGAAACAACAGGCCCTTCACCGGCAAGGCTTGCCCGCACCGCCGCCAGTGATGGCCGGGGTGAACGGTCATCCCTGGCGGGCTCAGGGGCCGCGTCCCGGGCAGTGGCCAGGTGCTGTGGCGCCTGCAACGGTAAAGGCTCCGGCACAGGCTCCTCACCCTGGGCCCACTCAAACACCGGCGAGGGGGCAGCACCAGGCAACGGACCACGGGCATACCAGGTCTCTATGCCCAGGGCAGACAAGCTGGCCTGACGCCGCACTTCGTTCATAGGGCATTCCATTCACAGTGGGTCAAACAATCTCCCAGTGTACCCAAACTAGAACAGAATCCACAGCAGCATAGCCCCATTGAGCATCAGTGAGAGCACTGCCAGCAACCGCCAACTCTGGGCGGGTACCCGCTCTACCATGGGGGAATGGCGGAAGGTCAACAGCCTGGGATTGGGATGAACCAGATCCCTGAGAAATTCGGACAATGCCGGATAGCGGCTTTCTGGCTTCAGGGCCACGGCTTTCTCCAGACAGGCATCCAGCCAGAGGGGCAGATCCTCATGACTCTGGCGGGCACTGCGGTATTTCAGACGCTGTCGCCGGGAGGGGGTGGGTGGCTCAGGATAAGGCAGTTCACCGGTGATCATTTCATAGGCGATAACCCCCAGTGAATACCGGTCCGACGCCGGCGTGGCCAGGGAGCCTTCCAGGCATTCCGGCGCTGCATAGCTTTCTGTTCCCAGATAACCGTCACTTTGCCAGGGGGTATCGATCTGTTCGATACCGCGGATGCGAACTGCCCCCAGGTCAATCAGCTTCACGGTGCCGTCATTGTCGATGAGAATATTTTCCGGCTTCAGGTCCTGGTGAATCATTTCCAGCCGATGCAGCGCCCGCAGCCCCCGGGCTATCTGCTGCAGCAGGTCACGCACCAGATTCAGTGGCGGCCGGGGGTGATCCTGCATCCATTGGCGCAGGGTCGGCCCCTGAATGTACTCGGTGACACAGTACAAACACTGGCGGTGCTCAGGGGGATCAAGAAACCGCACCACATGGGGGCTATTAATTCGCCGGGCCACCCAGGACTCGGTGAGAAAGCGATCGATATAAGCCGCATCATCCACATAGTTGGGGGACGGGGTCTTGATCACCACCAGCCCGCCGGCTTCCCCGGCGTTATTACCGCCACTGCAGGTCCTGGCCAGATACACCTGAGTACGACGGCTGCTGTGCAGTTCACGGACAATCTCATAACCGTCCAGGTTCTGCCCGGGCAGCAGAGGTGGCGGAAATGGCAGTGCCGTCAGGCGCCGGTAATGGGCGTCAAGGTCCTCAGCAGGTAAATGATCCACAGCCACCACCTGGGCACTGAGATTATCCGGACTGTGGTTGGCCAGAGCAGCAGCCACCAGGTTTTGCGCGGCCTGTTGCGGCTCTTCCTGCCCTGCCAAGCGGATAAGCCTGTCCCGGGACAGGTATTCATGTACCCCGTCCGTGCTCAGTAGCAGGCGATCCCCAGGTTGCAGATCAACCCGGCACACATCAATTTCTACGTGCGGTTCGATGCCCATAGCCCGGGTCAGAGCATGGTGATTGGGCCCAACGCTGGCATGGTGGTCACGGGTCAGGGCTTCCAGCTCGCCACCGCGAAGCAGCCAGACCCGGCTGTCACCCACATGTAAAACATAGGCCGTATTACTCTTGAAAATCACCCCGCTGAAGGTGCAGACCATACCCCGCCCATCACCATGCAAGGTATGGCCCCTGCCATGTAGCCAGCGGTTCAGGGCTCCCAGCACGCGGCCAGCCGCATGCTCAACACTCCAGGATTCCGGGGTGCTGTAATAGTCATGCAAGAAGCCTTTTACACAGGCTTCCGCCGCTTCCCGCCCGGAAGCGGAGGCGCTGACTCCGTCGGCGATCACCACCGCCACGCCTTTTAGCGTCAAGGCATCACCTTCCGGGTAACGGGCACCAAGACTGTCCTGGTTTTCTGCCTTTATCCCGGCCTCACTGTGCTGACCTATACGCAGAACCAGGCGTGCGTCACTCATATCAGGGCACCTCAATCATCCGCACCGAACCGTCCGGCATCACCTCGCTGGTCTGAGCCGTTGGCTCATCCATAAACACTATCATCAATACCATGCACACCAGCGCCACGCCCCCCAGCATGACGAAGAACAGAGAGGGGGAAACCGCGCCCAGCACCGCCAGGAAGCTAACCGCACCCAGGTTGCCATATGCACCGGCCATTCCCGCCACCTGCCCGGTAAGACGCCGTTTAACCAAGGGAACTGAGGCATAGACTGCTCCGCCCCCGGCCTGAACAAACACGGAACAGACCAGCACCAGCGCCACGGCAGGTACAAGCGCCCAGGAACTGTCGATAAGACTCATCAGCAAGTAGCCAATACCGATGCCACCCAGTATCAGAATCGTTACTTTCTTGCGGCCGTAACGATCCGCAAAATAACCACCCCCTGGGCGTGCTACCAGATTCAGGAAGGCAAAACCGCCACCGAGTACACCGGCCAGTAACGGTGACACCCCGAAGGTATCCACAAAGAACAGTGGTAACATGGAGACTACCGCGATTTCAGAGCCAAAACTGGCCATATAGGTGAGGTTCAGCAATGCCACCTGCTTGAAGGGATAACGGTCAAACTCGGGTACTGGTTTGGAAAACACATGGCCGTTAATCTGCCAGATACGTACCAACTGAAGAACCAGCATTACTGCCACTACGGCATAAAGAACCAGTGACAGGGTGTTCCCCAGCAAGCCCATTCCATGGGGCCCCAGCTGCCAGATAATCATCACCAGGCACAGGAATAGGGGCAGGTTCATCACCACATAAAGCACAAAGTCACCTTTACTGGTGACCTCCATTGCGCCGGATTTTTTTGGCTTGAAGTAGGTGGAACCTTTCGGTGTATCCCGTGCCTGATGATAGAACACTGCACCATAGGCGATAGCAATAAAACCGGTGGTGGCAATGGCCCAGCGCCAACCATCATCTCCCCCATAGAACATGGCCAGTGCCGGCAGACAGAGCCCGGCAAAAGCCGCACCGAAATTACCAAAGCCCCCATAAATCCCTTCAGCTAACCCAACCTCACGGGCTGGATACCACTCGCTGATCAGCCGGATACCCACCACAAAGCCGGCACCCACAAAGCCCAGCAGAAAGCGGCTCAGTGCCAACTGATGATAGGTGGTGGACATGGCAAAGCCGATGCAGAACACACCGGAAAGCACCAGCACCAGGGTGTACACCTTACGGGGCCCAAGCACATCCACCAGCATGCCAATCAGTATCCGCGCCGGAATTGTCAGGGCCACATTCAACAACAGCAGCGCATTCACCTCCGCACTGCTGAGATCAAACACCTCCCTGATCGTAGACATCAGAGGCGCATGACTGAACCACACCAGAAAACTGATGAAGAAGGCGATCCAGCTCAGGTGCAGGGTGCGTGTTTTGCCTTCATAAGCAAAAAAACGAAAGGATACTTGGGACATTGGCCGGTCCTGAATAGTTCATGGATGAGGGATAACAGGCCGGCGGAGGGAACAGGAAGAGGGAGTGCATTTAAAGGGTGCTCAGGCACTGTGGCGGTGCCATGGCGCAGGGTCAAACTGCACCATTAGTGTCATTCATGATCCCGTTCTGCACCACATTGCACAAAACCCGGCTTCCTGGCACCAGTACAAAGCAAGAGATATACCAATTGCACTGGAATGGGACTGAGCGGCTGCTTGCAAAGGAATAGTCGGGAATGTCTGGCAGCAAAAGTGCCCGCTAGCGGGGCAAATAATCGTTTGGTGCGCTTTTGTGGGGCGGGTGGCAGGTAGTAATTGTAATGCGATCACCGTCAGGCTGCCCCAAAAGCGCCACCGGAAACGGATTGGCTGAGGCAGCGCTCTGATTTATCAAAAAATACTCAAGGGTAAACTGACCGGTTTACCGCCGGTGGTTGGTGTTGTCCAAAAACGCCAACTGTTATAGCCACGGGCCTCCACAATCTGCCGAACCTCCTGCCATTGCTCCCTACTGAAGTGCTTGTCCCGAGCCAGGACAAATCCGGAGCTACGCTCCGGGTCTCCCACCAGTGCCCAGGTATAATCCTCATCAATATAAGTCACCACGTAGTTCACTTCTTCCCCTGCAGAAAACGGCACTGACGGAAACTCCACCCGCAACTGGGCGTTAGTTTCCGTATCCAACACCAGAGCAAAGCCTTCGATGCGACTGGTGCGCCTTAGCCAGGTTTGGCAAGTGTTGATGACAGATATCGCAGTGGCGTCAATCAGACCATATTGAGCCTGCACATTGCGGGCACATTGCAGGGTGAAAATCTGGGGAATCGCTGCCAGCTGATTCCATGTTCCCAGATAGCGCTCCACATCCAGCTGCGCCACTGGAGGCAAGGGCTGCTCACCTTCCACCGTTTGATGGGGCAGGTAGTCTGCCTGGGCCATCTGGGGTATTAGAGACAGCACTATCAGCAACAGCAGGCGTTGAAGGGGGTTGATCTTTAGCGGGGACCGTATAGCGCATTCTTGCGGATGAGTCATGACAGATTCCTTGTCTGAGTTGTTAGGGTCGGAAGTTCCTCATTTTCCCAATACGCAAGACGGATTCCTTTAGGCTCAACTAAGGATTGGTTTTTGAGAGCCTTGTCACACATGCTTTTCTGATATTGGATACCAACCAGCAATTGGTCTGTTGATATGAGAGTAGGTCATCGTCAGGCTCCCATAAAACTTTCGCGGGGAACCGGAACTAGGGCTTGTACTGGGAGGGTCTGGGGTTCTGGCGGCGGTTAGACACAACTTGCCCTATTTTCAGCTGGTCGCACATTGGCGTGTCGCGGTATGGTCAGACCAAAGCTTTTCAATCTCTGGTAATCTTTTGTCAATTGAAGCCGGTCATTCGGATCTTTATAAAAAAACGATAAGCGCATGCTGTAAAACGGAATTACATCCTTCGACCAAAAAGATCCCCGGTCGGTATGAGCTTTTTTGAGAATTTGATTCAGGCGCAGGATATTGGCGGAAGCACTCACTTTTCGTATGGCATCTGCCTTAATTTCGTCGTAATTTGCCCTATTCTGGTAACTTTCAATCGTAGCTCCAAGCTCACTAACAGAATCCACAAGCCTGCCGTTTTCAGGTTTCACTAGCTCTTTGGTGCCTATATAAGAATTTCTAAACAACACCACTGGCGTCCCAGACAGCAAGGCTTCTGCCACAGCGATGAAAGACCCTTCCCGATAAGATAGACCACAGAAAACCCGTGCCCTGCGAAAATATCCCATTAACTCTACCTGGGACGGATTCTCCACAAAAGTCACACGATCAAGAACGCCATAGTGTCTGGCTTCCTCCTTCAATGAGCTCACTGTTCGATTACCATGAGGAATACCCACACACGTAGCATGAATCTGAGGCGAGATTTTTCTTAAGGCCTTGAACAACAGGAAGTGACGCTTAAAACTGCCAAAGTTGGCCACTATTAGACATGGGATATCCCGGTCAGCATCACTTGTGTTAAAAAACTCTTCATTGATCCAGCTTGCAGCATTAAAGGGTAAGGGGATGAACTGCTTACCAAGCTTACCAACCAAAGGCCGCTCACTCGCGTGGACGGGCAACACATAGACGTTCCCCCTGGCTCTTAGGGAAAGCTGAATGAGAGCTGGCGAATACAGACCAGTCCATGAGGGAATAAATACTATTTGGTAGTACTTAAAAACCTCATCAAGCTTTTTAAAGATGACCAGTTTTTCAAGCTCTTTTTCGAACGACACCAACAAAATCCCTTTTTCATCATCATTGATATAAGGCTTAACAACAATGGAGAAATTCAAAGCTATGGTGTCTTTCTGACGCTGATCCTGATTTACAGTCTTTGCGTCTGCAACGGCAGTTTTCAAACCTTTGGAAACCATGAACTTTGAGGATTCCGAGCGAGGAACTCAGAACGAATTTTAAGACGTTCTTGGGGTGATGACTTATCCGTCACTCTTAATAGCTTTATAAGGGAAATTAATGCAGAAGCGTTGCGCTCCTTTAGGAAATTAAAAAACTGCGTCTTATATTTCTTAAAAAACATTCCTTGTTTCATGAGTAAATTCTTCATATTCCTGTAACTGGCATCGAAGTTACTGCAGGCTAAGTGTCACCACAGCGGGTATTTTGCGTCACTGAAAACCATTAAAATTATTTCACATGTAAATATAAAGTTATAGCGACCTTGTCCCAACTTTCTAATAAGTCATGCCTCCTCCTGTTTAAACTCTCAAGAATTATAAGCAAACATAAACTTGTAGGTGATACGGCAGCTCAGTCATGGGCATGCAGGTCATTAGGCGCCCCAAAAAAACACCCCACCTAGCGGTGTCATAGCCTGCTATATGGGGTG
>REBR01000160.1 GCA_007692645.1 Halomonadaceae bacterium
CGCCGACAGCCCCATCGTTAAAGACGTGGGCCGGCGCAATCAGGGAATGCTGGGACTGGTGGTGGCATACCGTTTCTGAATTGCGTTAAGACGCCGCCCCTTATACAATCCCGTCCCTGCACCGAAACCTCTCAGCCCGGGTGGTGGAATGGTAGACACTGGGGACTTAAAATCCCCTGACCGTTAGGTCGTGCCGGTTCGAGTCCGGCCCCGGGTACCAGTTTTTCTGCTCAGCATAAATCCAGCCATTTAAGCACCTGCTAGTTACCCTCAAAGGCCTTGAGCACAACTACGGCTAATTCTGTCCATTTTTTCATGTTAGCTTACTCATACAACTACAAGGAATGTATGTATGAGCCAATACGAGCCCCTCAGTGACGAGGCGATCCGGCAGCGCGCTCCCCGCATTCTGCTGGTGGATCTCAATAACGAAGCCACGTTTCCCACCCTGGCCATCGGTTCCCTGGCCACCCCCTTGCTTAAAGCCGGCTACCAGATAGAGGTTTTCTCCCCCCTGGCATACGGCATTACGGCACTGAGCCGGGATGTGGAAGAGACCCTGCTGAACTACGTGCTTACACGGGTGCATTTTGCCGCCAGCCCGCTGATTGAGTGGGCCAATGAGTGGCTGTTGCAGCTCTATTACCGGGTCCGTTTTCGCTCCACCCGCGCCATGGCCGATGCCTTCCAGAAGGTGCTGGATGAGACGGCCTTTGATGCCATTCTGGTGTCTTCCTATCTGCAGTATCACCAGTTGCTGATTACCCTGGCAGGGCAGGCCAAAGGGGCCAATATTCCCCTGTTGCTGGGAGGGCCCTATTTCAACCAGAAATCGGTTACGGAGCAGTGGATTGATATTCCTGGGGTTACGGCCATTTTCGGTGGTGAGGCGGATTTTGTGTTGCCGGACATTGTCCGGGATATGGTCCAGGGGCGGGATCTCAAGCACCACCCGGGGGTGTTCAAACGGGAGATTACGGTGCTGGGGCAGGCGGCACCACCGGCCATGCTCACGGACGATCTGCCGATTCCCAACTTTGACCATTTTGCCTGGGACAAGCACCCCCATCGGCTGATTCCCATTATGGCGGGCAGGGGATGTGGCTGGGGGCACTGTCTGTTTTGCAGTGATGTGACCACGGCCAGTACCCGCACCTTCCGTTCACGGTCCATGGCGTCGGTATTGCGGGAAATCCAGGTGCAGTCTGAGCGCTACCAGTCGGGCAATTTCATTTTCTTCGACAGCAAGCTCAATTCCGACCTGGCCATGTGGTATGGATTGATTGAGCAGTTTCAGGCGGTGGTGCCAGGGGCGCGGTGGGTGGCCTCCGTGCATGTGGATGGCAAAGGGGAGAACGGGCTGGACCGGGAGTCACTGAAGGCGGCTTATGCTGCGGGTCTCAGGCGGATCAGCTTTGGGCTGGAGAGTGGTAGCCAGCGGCTCAACCAGTTGATGCGCAAAGGCACGTCGGTGGAACGCATGTCGGCGTTTGTACGGGATGCCCATGAGGCGGGGATCAGTGTGCGCACCACCATCATTGTGGGTTATCCGGGGGAGACGGCGGCGGATCTGGATGCCACTATCGGCTTTATTGAGGCCCACCGGCAGTATTTCGACCGGGTGAAACTGTCAAAATTCAAGGCGATTCCCGGTACCGGGTTTGATCAACGCCTGGCAAGTAAGCCCCACAAGTACCCCAGTGTTACCCGCTTTCAGTGGGATTATCTGCTGGCCAGGGCGCGGTTTGTGTTCCGGCCACCCCAGTTGCGGCAGTATCGCCGTTCCAAGGCCCGGCTGATCAAGCTGGTGCACCGGATCAATCGCAAGTCTCTGATGGATGAAGCCCAGCAGTTCAATGGGGTGATGTAGTGGAACACGCCGCACCCCCTTGCCAGGGGAGGGTGCGGCAACCGGCGGTTTAAGCTGCAGCCGTGTTCACATAAGACTCGGCAATTTCATTCAGCTTGGCGTCCGCGCTCTTTTCTTCATCCAGGGTGGCTTTTAGTTGGTTGGCGGCCTCCTGGTTACCCAGGCGTAGCGCCAGGTTATGGGCGGTGCCGTAGGCGGCCATTTCATAGTGTTCCACCCGCTGGGCCGCTGCGATCAGTGCCGCATCCTTGGCATGGTCATCGCCCTTGGCGTCAATCATGTCCTGCCCCTCACTGATCAGGCCCTTCATGGCTTCACAGGTGTCCCGCTCCGGCTTTTTGTCCAGGGTTTTGAAGACGATATCCAGCCGTTCTATCTGATGCTCTGTCTCCCGCAGATGCTCATCGAAGGCTTCCCGGAGCCTGGGCTCCGTGGCCGCATCCCGCATCTTCGGCAGAGCCTTGACCAGGCGATTCTCTGCGTCGTAAATATCCTCCAGTTCGTGCAGAAACAGGTCGTCGAGAGAGTTGAAGGTTTCCGAGCCCAAAAGTCCCATGTTGTGATCTCCTTTAATGGCAAAACCATGACCCTGGAAACGGACAATCCGCTGTTTGCCAAGCCAGGGCCACTCTCTGTTGTACTGCCTGGGGCGGCAAAAGTTCCAGTGAAGCCCGGCCTCATGCATGCTTTAAAGCCACACCCGTTAGTCTTTATCTGTCGCTTCTTTGTTTACTGGTTACTGGTTAGCGGTTAGCGGTTAGCGTTTAGCGGTTACCGCTTGATTACCTTTCTGGAAACCCCTTCGGAGGCGCTAGAGAGTCACCCCGAAGTCAGGCACCATGCCGCCCATAAACAGCCATAAAGTGGCAATCGGGTAACGGCGGAGGTAACAGTGTTCAGCACTCAGCAGGGGAGTCGTGCCGGGCCGGCACGGCCTGTCAAAGGGTGGTGCTTTACACGAATCTGGGCCCGGGTGCTGTTGCTTGTGCTGATGGCCAGCTCCCTGGCCAATGCCTCTGAATCACCACCTTTAAGTGAACAGGCGGATCAATGGCGGGCCACCCTGGCCCAGGCCCAAAGGGAGTTGGCGGAGGACTTTCCCAGTCGCAGCCCGGACCGGGTGATGGCCCAGCTGCGCCAGCTTGAGCTGGAGGCCAGGTCCGCCCGCCGCTCTGCCCAGGCGGACCTGGAAACCCAGCAGAGTATGCTGGAGCGTCTGCGGCCGGAGGATCCGGAGCTGGAGGATGACGAGCCGCCGCCAGAGCGCTACCAGGCACTGCAGGAACTGGTGCAGGAGCTGGAGGCATCCATTGCCGAGCACTCAGCCAGACAGCGTCTGGCGGCCGTGACAGAGACCCGTGCGGCGGAACTGGTGGACAGTATTGCCCGCTGGGAGCAGCAGCGATTTCGCCAGCGTATGACACAGCAAATGCCACTGCCGTTGCCGGGCACGGTTTGGCAGCAGGCTGCCAGTGACAGCCTGGAGTTTGCCGGGGAGCTGCTGGAGGCTCCCGTCATCTGGTGGCAGGAGCGCCGCGAGCGTGATGAGGCAGCACTGGCAATAGCCTATTTTGTGCTGCTCCCATTGCTGGGTTTTCTGTTTAGCCAGATGCTTCTGCGACCGATTCTGCAACGCTATGGCCGGGATTTATCCGATTCCTCTCCCAGCTATGCCCGGCGTATCGGTGCCGCTGTGGCGGATGGCACGGCCAACGCCCTTTTTCCTGTGGCCATGGTCGGGCTGACCCTGCTTGCCCTGACCCTGCAGGGGCTGCTGACCGGGCTTTTTGCCCAGATTGTCTATGTGCTGGCCCTGGCA
This sequence comes from Halomonadaceae bacterium, assembly GCA_007692645.1. GTDB lineage: Bacteria > Pseudomonadota > Gammaproteobacteria > Pseudomonadales > Oleiphilaceae > REBR01. The sequence continues at coordinate 3,690 of REBR01000160.1, forward strand.
ACCGCCGGTTACCTGGTGCTGTTCGGCATGTCCCGGGCGGCGTTATCCCCCCATAAAGTGGCCTGGCGCATTGTGCCGGTTGACCCCACCCGGGTCAGCACGCTGTTGCGGGCCATCCGTATTGCCGGTCTGGTTATGGCCACCAGTGCAGCAGTGCTGTGGCTGTTATTTCTAACCGGCTGGGACACGCCGCACCTGGAATCGGTGTTTCTGTTCTTCGCCACTGTGCTGGTGGCCATTACCACAGGCTGGGCCCTGAGCCCCCGCTACTGGGTAAAATCCCTGAATGAATCCCGCCAGGCTGGCCCTGAAGATCAGGCAGTGGCCAATGCTGAACAGCAGGAAGAGCAGGAAGAGCAGGAAGAGCAGGAAGAAAATCAGGATGACGCTCAACAACAGGGCTCTGGCTACACCCTCAGCCGGTTACGCCAGTTGTTGCGCCTGACATTGATGGTCGCCCCGGTGCTGGCCCTTGCCGGCTACAGCCGGCTGGCCTACTTCACCCAGTCGCGGCTGATTTTCACCCTGCTGATCGCAGGCTTCGGCATTCTGCTGCACCTGGCGATACGGGAACTGATACAGCGCTTTTACCTGAGCCAGCCTAAAGAGGCCCTGGGCCGCAGAAAAGCTTTTCGCAGCCCCCCACTTAACCAGACCAGCCTGCAGGGAATGATCTTCTGGACTGGCCTGGTGGCAGATCTGCTGATTGGGACCGTGCTGCTGTACGCCCTGTTACTGCTTTTCGGGGTACCGCCTACCACTCTGCTGATCTGGACCCAGGGTATCTTCACCGGTATTGATATCGGCAACTTCACCCTGGCACCGGGCAACCTGCTGATTGCGATACTGGTGCTCTCCGGGGGCCTGATCCTCACCAACCTGTTACGGCGCTGGCTGACCCGTCATGTCTTGCCCAACACCCGTCTGGAATACGGTTTGCGTAATTCAGTGGCAGCGGGCTTCAGTTATCTGGGGGTGGGCATTTCACTGATCATTACCATGGGGGCTTTGGGGCTGGATTTCACCAATCTGGCCCTGGTGGTGGGGGCCCTGTCACTGGGGATTGGTTTTGGGTTGCGCAATGTGGTGGAAAATTTCGTCGCCGGGGTGTTACTGCTGATTGAGCGGCCGGTGAAAGTGGGGGACTGGATTCTGGTAGGGGAGCATGAGGGCACCGTCAAGCATATTTCAGTCAGGTCCACAGAAATCGAAACCTTTGACAGTGCCGCAGTCATCGTCCCCAATGCGGACCTGATTTCAAGCTCAGTGACTAACTGGACCCACAAGAACCGCATGGCCCGGGTCATTATCAAGGTGAGTGTGGCCTATGGCAGCAATACCGAACAGGTGGCCCAGGTGCTGCTGGATTGTGCTAAAAAACAACCGGGGGTGCTGCAGATTCCCCATCCCATTGTGCTGTTCATGGCCTTTGGCAGTTCCAGCATGGACTTTGAGCTGCGCTGCTTTGTGGGAGATACAGACGATTACATGCTGGTCTACAGTGAATTGCACTTCGCTATTGAGCGGGCCTTTCATGCAGCCGGCATTGTCATACCGTTTCCCCAGCGGGACGTTTTGTTTCGCAACCCCCCATTCCCTGGTGGAGATACCCGGGAATAAGGCCTGCCTGTACCGGCGCACTCTAAGGGTGTAGCCCACGGCAACTGCTGTTGCCGTCAGGGCGTTACCCGGGCGTTACTGAAGCATATTGCAACAAAACGGCCTTTTCGCTACACTTGGTGCAGTTATTAACAACCGCATCCCAACCAGCCTTACGCTTCAGGAGTGCACTCATGTCTATGCCAGTCCGTCTTGATGATCGCTTGGTGCGTCATGCCGCAGCCGAGGGGCAGTTGAACCACCGCTCAACCCCCAAACAGATTGAACTCTGGGCTCAACTGGGGCGGCTTATTGCCGACCAGGTAACCGCCCAGGATATTCTGGCCCTGACCCAGGGTCTGACCAGGGTGCAACTGCAGCGCCCCACTGTAACTCCTCCCTCCAGCGATCTGATCTGGGATCAGGTAGACCAGCGTCGGGACAAGGGCGAATTGAGCCAGCAACTACGCCAGGACAGGGTGGTTTACCAGAGCGCGCCACGGCACCCGGGCTACCTGGAGGCGATACACCCTGATGGCAGACGGGTAATTGGCCAGTTCCGCGACGGTGTCTTTGTGTGTATTGATGGCAGAGACCATGCCGCCTGAACCAACAGCAGAAAAACCACCCCTGTTACCCCCCCAGTTATGGTTACTGATTGGTGGCAACGGCTCAGGGAAGAGCACCTTCCATGCACAGTTTCTTGCCCGCCATGGCCTGCCCCTGGTAAATGCGGATCAAATCGCCCGCACCTTCTGGCCAGACCAGGCAGAAAACCACAGTTATGAAGCCGCGCTGCTGGCAGAAAAAGAACGGCTGCGGCTGGTACAGGAGCAGCAGAGCTTCTGTTTTGAAACCGTCTTTTCCCACCCCTCGAAACTGGACTTTATTGCCCATGCCCGGGCCATGGGATACACCATTGTGGTGTTTTACTTTCATCTGCAGGACCCCGGCCTGAACCTGGCCCGGGTGGCCCAGCGTGTGGCCCAGGGCGGCCATGGGGTGGCAGAAGAGAAGGTGCGTCAGCGCCTGCCACGCACCTTTGAGCTGGCACAGCGGTTACCGGGCCTGGTGGATGAGCTGCATCTGGTTGACAACAAAAGTGCCGAAAACCCCTTTCAGCGCCTGGCATTATGGCGCCAGGCCCAGTGGCAGCGGTTCTATGAACCGATGCCCGATTGGGCTCAGGACTTTATGGCTCACCCTGGCCAGCCTTAAGCAATAGCTGTCTTTTCAGGCCTGAATTGTCCGCAAAACCCTGCCAATGACAACTGTAAAAGAGCATGTTAGGTTTCAGCATGTAATCTTGTGTAAATACTAATACAAAAAAACCAGGAGTTGTCGTTGTGACTTGCCGCACATTGTCCCCTAAGCACATTTCCCAGATTTCACTACTTGCTTTAGCCCTTGCCAGCGCCCCTGTTCACGCTGGCCTTTTCGGTAACCTGAAAAGTCTGGTGTCGGAACCGGAACCCACGGTAGAGGAAGTCCCGGAGGCACTCAAAGCCGGTGACCCCCTGCCAGAGCGGTATATTCTGACCCTGGACCCGGCCTTGCCCAGCCTGTTGGGTCTCAACAACCTTGAAAGCAGCATCCAGTCACTGCTGGTGGCCGTGGGCGGTGGCGATTTACTTCACACTTACCGCACCGCCATGACCGGTGCTGCAGTCAGCCTGACTGCCAGCCAGGCCCGGCTCTTGTCCAGCCTGCCAGGCGTGCTGCAGGTAGAGCAGGACCAGGTGGTGACACTGGTCACTGCCACCCAGAACAACGCCACCTGGGGTCTGGACCGGGTTGATCAGCGTTTTCTGCCTCTGGACAACCAGTTTACCTATCCCGCCCAGGGGGGGGAGGGCAGCAATATCTACATTATTGATACCGGCCTGCGGGAAACCCATAACGATTTCACCGGCCGGGTGATTGAAGGGCGTAACTTTGCGGTTAATGACACCGGGTTGCTGGGGCTGGGTGGCCTGCCGTTAATCGGACCGCTGCTGAATTTCGGTGGCGAGACCGATAGCAGTGATGTAACGGACTGCAATGGGCACGGTACTCATGTGGCCAGTACCGCCATGGGCACTGAATTTGGTGTGGCCAAAGGAGCCAACGTCAGTGGTATCCGGGTGCTGGACTGCGCCGGGGCCGGCAGCAACGCCGACGTCATTGCCGGGGTAGACTGGGTAGCCGCGAATCACCAGAAGCCGGCTGTGGCGAATATGTCCCTGGGGGGCGGAAGCTCAGTGGCCCTGGACAACGCCGTGCGCGGTGCGGTCAATCAGGGGGTAACCTTTGTGGTTGCCGCAGGCAACAGCGACGCCGACGCCTGCAGCGGTTCCCCCAACCGGGTGGCTGAAGCGGTCACTGTGGGCAGCACCACCCGCACAGACAGCCGTTCGTCGTTCTCTAATCACGGTAGTTGTGTGGATATCTTTGCCCCGGGCTCAGACATTACCGCAGCCTGGTTCCAGTCCGATAATCAGACCAACACCATCAGCGGTACTTCCATGGCCTCACCCCATGTGGCCGGTGCGGCAGCGCTGATTTTGGCGGATCAGCCGAGCTTGTCACCGGCTGCGGTCATGTCACGGGTAGGGCAAGAAGCCACCACGAATGTACTGTCCAATATCCGTGCTGGTTCACCCAACCGCCTGCTGTTTGTGCCGGCTCCCTGAGCAGCCGCACCGTCAGGGCAGGGTAGCCCTGCTGGTGACAGCCCCTGTCACCAGGTATCCACAAACCGCCCGGCTTTGCCCGGGCGGGTTTTCCCCGCACTGTTAAGCCCTCTTGCCAGCCAGTCCCGGGTTTGCGCCGGATCAATAACGCCGTCAATTTCCAGGAAACTGGCGGTGTTGATGCCTTTGCCGTTGTTATAGGCCTTGGCCACCATCTTGTTAAACAGCGCCTCCCGCTCAGCCGGGTCCGCCACTGCCGCCAGTTCCTTGGCAAAGCCCAGCCGCACTGCGCCTTCCAGCCCCATGGCACCAAACTCCCCACTGGGCCAGGCAATGGTAAACAGCGGCGAGTGAAAGCTGCCCGCTGCCATGGCCTGTGCCCCCAGCCCATAACCTTTACGCAGCACTACGGTGAAAAAAGGCACCTGCAAATGGGCTGCCGTAACAAAAATCCGGGACACATGGCGAATGGTGGCCTGGTGTTCCGCCTCCGGGCCCACCATAAAGCCCGGGGTGTCACACAGAGAGACAATAGGCAGGCCAAAGGCGTTACACAGCTGCAGAAAGCGGGCGGCCTTATCGCCACAGGCGGCATCAATGGCGCCGCCAAGCTGGGCCGGATCGTTGGCGATCAGGCCCATGGGCTTGCCCTGAATCCGCACCAGGGCGGTGATCATGCCCGGGGCAAAGGCCCGGCGCAGCTCCAGCAGAGAGTCCTCATCCACCAGGGTAGTCATCACCTGGCGGATGTCATAGACCCGCAGCCGGTTCTCCGGAATCAGGTGGCGTAACAGGCGCTGGTCTGCTGCCTGCCATTCCTTAAGCTCACCCTGAAAATACCCCAGGTACTGTTTCGCCAAAGCGGTGGCTTGCGCCTCATCCTCCGCCACAATATCAATAACCCCGTTGGGGGCCTGGGTGGATACCGGCCCCACCTCTTCCGGGCGATACCGGCCCAGACCACCCCCTTCAATCATGGCAGGACCTGCCATGCCCAGGGTACTGTCTTTGGTGGCAATGATGACGTCGCAGCAGCCCAGTAACGCGGCATTACCGGCAAAACAGCGACCCGCTGCCACCCCTACCAGAGGCACCTGGCCGGAAAGGGCTGCCATGGCGGCAAAGGTGTGGCAATCCAGCCCGGACACCCCTACATAATCCGTATCCCCGGGCCGGCCACCACCCCCTTCGGTAAAAAACACCAGGGGAATTTCCCATTGGGCGGCCAGTTGCAGCATACGGTCGGTTTTTTTGTGGTTCATTACACCCTGGGTACCGGCAAACACGGTGTAATCGTAGGACAGGGCCATACAGCGGCTGGCTTCGGCACCAAACTGTTCACTGTTTACGGTGCCGATCATAGCCACCAGGCCATCTGCCGGGCTGCGTTCAATCAGGTCATCCAGAGAGCGGCGGCGGCGCTGGGCGGCCAGGGCCAGGGCGCCGTATTCCACGGCGGAATCTGTATCCAGCAGGTCATCCAGATTCTCACGGGCACTGCGTAAGCCTTTGTTATGCCGCTTTTCCATGGCCTGGGGACGGGCGGCATCGGTGACCAGCCGGTGTCGCTCCTGCACCTCTGCCAGATCAGCCCGGATGCTTGCAAGGTCCAGACTTTCTTCCGTATTCGGGGTATCCAGGGCATCGTCTGTTGCCCGTAGGTGAAACAGGGCAGCGCCTTCCCGTACCGGGTCGCCGACACGGGTCAGACAGTGCACCAGCTCACCGCCACGGGGTGCGGTGATCACAAACTCCATTTTCATGGCTTCCACTATGGCCAGTGTCTGACCGGCTACCACCCGGTCACCCACCGCCACGGGCACAGCCACCACCAGGCCGCTGGTGGCACCGGTTACCGGCTCACAGTCTGAAGGACACAAGGGGCCCTGGGCTTCAGGCTGTTCAGCCGATGCCCGCAAAACCGGCGTCTGTGCCTGTTGGGGCAACAGTCTGGAGATCAGTTGCGGGAGCTCACGGGTTACAAAATGGGTATCTACCGGCCCCTGCTGCACCTGGGGATGCTCCAGCAGGGCATGGAGCAGATCCCGGTTAGTGTCCAGCCCTTGCAGGCGGGTTTCCACCAGTGCCCGGCGGGCACGGGTGAGGGCGCCGGCATAGTCATCCCCATGCACAATGACCTTGGCCAGCAAGCTGTCATACCGGGGGTTCGCCACAAAGCCCTGAAAAGCACAGGTGTCAACTCTCAGCCCAGGACCACTGGGCAGCTCGCACTGTTGTAACTGACCCATGGCGGGGTTCACCTGACCGTCTGCAGCCGTGGTCTCACCATTGAGCCGCAGTTGAATGGCACAACCACGGGGTTCCGGGGCAGTTGCCAGTCCCAGGCTGTCCAGGCTGGCGCCAGCGGCAATGTGGAACTGGGTTTTGACCAGATCCACACCGGTGATGGCTTCGGTAATGGTGTGTTCTACCTGAATGCGGGGGTTGGCTTCCATAAACCAGGGGTGGGATTCCCCGTCTTCACCCCCGGGGGATAACAGAAACTCAAAGGTACCGATGCCCCGGTAATTCACGGCACCGGCCATGGCCAGTGCGGCGCTGATCATTGTTGCCCTGGCAGAAGCGGGCAGGGACTGGGCCGGGGCCACTTCGATCAGCTTCTGGTGACGGCGCTGCAGGCTGCAATCCCGCTCCCACAGATGGCCAACCTGCCCCTTTCCATCACCCACAATCTGAATTTCAATATGCCGGGCCTGCTCCAGTAATTGCTCCAGGTAGACCGCCCCCTGACCAAAGGCAGCCTCCGCTTCGGACTGGCAGCGGGCATATGCCTCTGCCAGCTGGGCCGGGTCATGCACTGCCCGCATTCCCCGGCCACCGCCACCCGCCAGGGCCTTGATCATCACCGGCGTGCCTTTGGGTAATGAAGCCATGAAATCCTCTGCCTGGGGCAGGGTGGTAGCCCCCTGGGTTCCCGGCAGCAGGGGCACCTGCTGCTCAATGGCCAGCTGCCGTGCCTGGGTTTTATCACCCAGGGTTTTCAGGGTTGCCGCTTTAGGACCAATAAAGGTCAGGCCTGCCGCCTCGCAGGCGGCGGCAAAATCCCCGTTCTCCGCCAGAAACCCGTAGCCCGGGTGGATGGCATCGCAACCCTGGGCCTGGGCCATCCGTATCAGCTGTGCTTGATCCAGATAGGCAGCAGCACCCTGGCCCTCCAGGGCAACGGCAATATCCCCCCGGTAACGATGCAGGGCTTCGGCGTCATCACTGGCATAAACCACCACCGTGGGAATACCCAGCTCCTGGGCTGCCCGGGCAATACGGATGGCGATTTCGCCGCGGTTGGCAATCAAAACGGCATTAACATGAACGGTCACTGGCGGTGCTCCTAGTCTTAAACGGTGGCAAAACCTGCACCAGTCTGTTCACTGGCTGGCAATTGCGGCTCTGTCTGCAGGCAAGACTAGTGCCTGGCGAGAGTTTTCGACACTGAGTATTCCTTATGCAGGCTAATCAGTCTGACTAATAGTAAGGTCAGTGAGGATTGATCCCGGGAAAACCGGCGGGCGTATAATTTACACTAGATAAAGTGATTCACTAAACACCTGATAAGGAGTCGGTCTGTGCTCGGACGACGACAGTTTTTCACCGGCGTAGCCGCCACCGCAGGGCTGTTTCTGGTGCCTCTGCAGAAAGCCTGGAGTAACACCGTGAAAACCTTCCACTCGGTGACCCAGAGCAGCGAAGCCCTCAAGCGGCTTGAGCGTACCCATGAACAATGGCGGGAGTATGTGAGCCGGGACGCCTGGGAAATTCTGTTCCGGGAGAAAACCGAAAGGGCCTTTTCCAGTGAACTGGATGGCCGTTACCCGGACGGCACCTATGTGTGTGCCGCCTGCCATCTGCCCCTATTCAGTTCTGCCTCCAAGTATGACAGTGGCACGGGCTGGCCCAGCTTCTTCCAGCCCTTTGAGGGGCACATGGATACCAAAACCGATTACAAAATGGTCTGGCCCCGCACTGAGTACCACTGCATCCGTTGCGGCGGCCACCAGGGCCATGTCTTCAACGATGGCCCCAGACCCACAGGCCAGCGCTGGTGCAATAACGGCCTGGCACTGACCTTTGTGCCTGCGGATCAACCGCTACCGGCTTTACGGGGATAACCATGAAATTACTGACTACCGTGTTCTTGCTAGTACTGCTGAGCATCAGTGGGGTTGCTGCCCAGGGCAGCGAGACCAGTGATGGCAAAGCCCAGGCCCTGTTTGCCGGCGGCTGTTTCTGGTGCATGCAGCCCCCCTTTGACGCCCTGGAAGGGGTAGAGGAAACGGTGGTGGGATTTAGCGGCGGGGATGTCTCCAACCCCAGTTACCAGCAGGTTGTCGCCGGGGGAACCGGGCATCTGGAAGTGATGAAGGTGACCTACGACCCTGAGCAGGTCAGCTACCAGGAACTGCTGGCGGTGTTCTGGCGCAACATCGATCCACTGGATGAAGGTGGCCAGTTCTGTGACCGGGGTGAACACTACCGGGCAGCCATTTTCCCCATGAATGACCAGCAACGGCAACTGGCGGAAGCCTCACGGGATGAGATCAATAACTCAGGGCGTTTCGACAGCACTGTCAGAACCCGCATCATGGATGCCAGAAACTTTTATGCCGCCGAAGAATACCATCAGGATTATTACCTGAAAAACCCACTGCGCTACCGTTATTACACCCGCTCCTGCGGACGGCAGAACCGGCTTGATACGGTCTGGGGCAGCTGAACGCCATTATCTGCCGGTAGGGACCCCCTGGCGGGACTGGGCAAAAACCCAGGATACCCCGACACCCACCATCAGGCTGTGCTCCCGCTCCACCAGGGGGCTATCGGCAAAGCGGGTGCCAGACAGGTTCTCGTAGCGGATAAACAGGCCTGCCCAGTAATTATCAAACCGCCGGGCGGATGAAAATGCCACCTGGGTGCCACTGTAGCCGCTGTTGCTGCGGTATAGCTCCCGGCCAGGGCGCACATCCTCCTGGCGCACCCGGTAAAAATAATCGTGAAACCGCTGATTGCCATAGACCACCCCCAGGGTGGCAGTGCGGCGCCATTGTCCGCTAAACCCGGCATTATCGTCCTGCCAGTACAGATTCGGTGCAAAGGTCCAGCCCTGGTGGGAAATATCCGGTCCGGTATCCACCGCAATGGCCCCCCGCACCGGCAGGCGCAGTTGCAGTGAACGCCCCAGGGCGGGGGCTCTCCAGAGCTTCAGGTTCAGGGAAGGGCCAGCTTCAATAACCGGTGACAGGTCATCCATGTCTTCCCGGGCATTGCCGCTGCTGTTAACCGGAAACACCCCGTCGAGACTGATATCCACCTCTACCCGATCCTGCTTTAGCAACAGCCCCCGCAGCCCGTCACGGTCTGAGCGCAGAAACTCACCCCGGTACACGTAATAGGGTAAAGGCAGTATCAGGCGTTCACTGGAGGCGGAGCCCCGGTAATGGGGATACTGCAGCCCACCAATGCCCACCCCAAGCTCCCATAAGGGCTCTTCAGCCTGCACCCCTGGGCACAACAGCAGGGCCAGCAGGGCTGCGAACAATGAACGACACAGGGTTTTAATCCCATCAGGGCAGGGCAGAAGACACTTCATACCGGGTACTTTTTCCGGAAAAGCCAGGTTTTCAGAAACTGCCGTAACACTTGCCAGCGGTTAATCAGCAGGGCCGCGAAAATCAGGCCGCAGCCCATTAGCTGGAATGAGGACATGGTTTCACTGAACCAGCCCATGGCTATCAGCGCTACCCAGACCGGTTCCACCACCAGAATCACCACCCCATGGCTGTGGCTGGAAAGGCTCTGGGCAATGGTCTGCACCAGAAACCGCCCGGCAGTGCCGATCAGGGCACTGGCCACAATCCACAGCCAGAGCATGGCGGTAAAGTCCACCTGGGGGATTTCCGGGGCCTCTGTGATCAGGGACAGGGTGCCGGTCACCAGGGCCACCGTCAGCAGTGCCACTGTGGTCAGTGCCAGTGCCGGAACCCGCAACTTGGCCACGGTTTCACCTTGACGGTTCACTTTGCTGCCGGCATTGGCGGCACGGGTGTTGAGGGTGTAGAAGAGGGCGAAAATCACGGCAGCAATAACAAAAAACAGCTGCCCTGGCTCCGGCTGAAAGCCATTTTCCAGGGACAAAAAGGCCAGCCCGAGCACGGCCACCGGTAACGCCAGCCAGGTGCTTAACGGGGGCTTTTCCTTGAACACCACCCGGGCAATGACCGGTACCAGCACCACCCCGAGGCTCACCAGAAAGGCACTTTCCCCCACATGGTCGGTCAGATGTAAACCGGTAACCCACAGGCTCATGGCAATACCAAACACCAGCCCCACACGCAGGCTGCGCAGAAGCTGCTCACGGTTAAGCTGGCATAGCTGATTCCAGGCAAAGGGCATCAACAGCACCCCCGCCATGAGAAAGCGAATCGCCATAAATAACAGGGGCGGCATTAACAGTACCGCTTCCCGGGAGAACATCCAGCTAATGGCCGCCATCAGGGTGACAAGCACCAACAACAGATCGGATTTTACGGTGGGAGACAGCGCCACAGAAGGCCTCTTTAAGCAGAAAAGAAATGGCCTGCATGATAGCACAGTCATTAACGGCTTCATGGACAGCCCTGGAGACTCTGGGGTGACCTGGCTTGCAGCCTCTTTTGCCACCCGGTGCAATACGTTAGTCTGTTGCCAGAACAACACCACAACAATAAAGGATTAACCAATGGCAACGCGTAATTTTTGGGGTTGGGGCAATACTGAGGGGGCCTTTAATGAGGCCCAGAAAACGAACCTGAAAGCCCTGATGCAAATGCAACTGGGTGCAACCCCCACCCCGGTAGCGACGCCTGAACTGGCTGATCTGGACATGCCGGCTGCCGCTTTTCAGGCCCCCAAGAGCCTGTCCTCCTGTATGACCGATGACCCCTTTGAACGGGCCAACCATACCTACGGCAAAGCCTTCCGGGATATTGTCCGGGGTCTTGCGGGGGATTATCGGGCAGCCCCAGACCAGGTGGCTTTTCCCCGCAATGAGCAGGACCTGAGCGACATCATGAGCTGGGCTGCGGACAACCGGGCAGCGGTGATTCCCTACGGCGGGGGCTCCAGCGTCACCGGTGGCGTAGAGGCCCGGCTCGACAGTAATTACCAGGGTGCCATCTCTGTGGATATGCGCCACTTCGATCAGTTGCTGAATGTGGACAAAACCTCCCGCACCGCCGAGTTTCAGGGGGGTATCTATGGCCCGGCATTGGAACAGGCACTCAAGCCCCACGGCTATTCCCTGCGCCATTACCCCCAGTCCTTTGAATTTTCCACCCTGGGTGGCTGGATCGCCACCCGCTCTGGGGGTCATTACGCCACACTGCACACCCATATCGAAGACTTTGTGCAGTCAGTACGCATGCTGACACCCCAGGGCATTATGGAAAGCCGCCGTCTGCCCGGTTCTGGCGCCGGCCCTTCTACCGACCGGCTGATTGCCGGCTCGGAGGGCATTTTTGGCTTTATCACCTCTGCCTGGATGCGGGTGCAGGAGCGACCCCGGTTCCGGGCAAAAATGTCGGTGCAATTCACAGACTTTTACCAGGGGGCCGAAGCCGCCAGGCTGCTCTCCCAATCCGGCCTATACCCCAGCAACTGCCGCCTGATTGATGCTCAGGAAGCCATGAACAACGGCATTGGCAATGGCAAGAAACACCTGTTGCTGGTGGGCTTTGAATCCGCGGACCATGCACTGGCGCCCTGGCTGGAGCGGGCAGCGGAGATTTGCCGGGACTGCGGCGGTGAAGTGCGGTTTGATGAACGCAAACCCAAACAGGGGGCAGGGGCCTCGGATGACTGGCGCAACCAGTTTATTCAGGCCCCTTATATGCGGGATGCCCTGGTGACCCTGGGCATGGTGGCAGAAACCTTTGAAACCGCCATTACCTGGGACCGTTTCCCGGAATTTCACCAGGGCATTATGGCGGCGGTCAAAAATGCCGCCAAAGAAGTCTGTGGTCAGTGCATGGTCACCTGCCGCTTTACCCATGTGTATCCGGACGGCCCGGCACCTTACTACACGGTCATTGCACCGGGTAAGGCAGGCTCCCAGCTGCAGCAATGGGATGAAATCAAGCAGGCAGCTTCCGATGCCATTATCCGCCTCGGTGGCACCATCACTCACCACCACTCGGTAGGGCGGGATCACCAGCCCTGGTATGAACAACAAAGGGCAGATCTGTTCGGGGCCTCTTTGGCAGCGGTTAAACAGCGCTTGGACCCAGAACATATTCTCAATCCGGGGGTTCTGCTGCGCTAGTGGTGAAGGGGCCGGGGAAAATGCCTTGTCGCCCCGGCGTTTTGTCGCTACTGTCAGAACCGGTTATATGACAGACACTTTTAATGGAGCAAACGATGAAAACAGCAATGCGTTATTCCCTGCTGCTGCTGGCAGTCCTGCTGTTAGCCGCTTGTGGTGGTGGTGAACCTACCCTGAACACTGACAGCGATGAAGCCATGGAGTCTTCCTATGGGGAAATGACTGCCGGCATGTCTGAGGAAGAACACCAGCAGTTTGATGAAGCTTTGGGCACTATTTATATGATGGGTGCACTGGAGCAGATGGATTCCGGCAAAAACGAAGCAGAGGTTCTTGCCTCCATTAACGCCTCTGTTCACGGCAAGAGCGTGTCTGAAATCCGCGACATGGCCCAGAGCATGGAAGGGGATATGCAGAAACAGTTAGAGCAGATGCAGGAAATGCAGGGCATGTAGCAGGGACCCTGAATACCCTCATAAAAAAGGCCCCGGACAGGTTAACCCGTCCGGGGCCTTTTTTTTAGGGATTAAACTAAACCAGCTTTTTCGCCTCAGCCTGCCAGGTGGCAAAGGACTTCAGCTTGGCAAATTCAGCCAGCTTTTCCTGATCCTGAGCACTGGGGTTGGCAACCTGGGAAATATTCTGAATACCTTTGGCACGCATTTTATCTGCAGTTGCCGGGCCCACACCCTTGATCCGGGTCAGGTCTGCGCTGCTGTCAGCGGCAGGCTTGCTGGGGGTCTTCTGGGCAGCAGGCTTAGTGGCTGCTGGCGCTTTCTTGGCAGTAGCCGTGGCTTTAGTGGCCGGTGCCTTTTTAGCAGCAGGTGCTTTTTTAGCAGCAGGCGCCTTTTTAGGGGCGGGGGATTTTGCTTTAGCAGACACTTTTTTCGCAGTTACCGCTTTCTTGCTGTCTTTGTCTTTGGCTTTGGCGACAGGCTTCTTGGCCACTGGCGCTTTGCTTGCCAGACCCACACGCTCCATTACAGAATGCTGCAGTGCCTGTAAATCCTTAACCCGGCGGTCAAATTCTGACTGCAGCCGCTTGATTTCCCGATCCCGTAACTTATCCGCATCGTCCATCAGTTTTTTGACCGGCTCCTGGATCTGCTTCTGCAACTGCTCGATCTGCTTAAGCGCTTCAGAGACCATGCGCTCAATCTGTGAGGAGGTCTTCTCAAATTCACTGGTGACCTTGCTCACCAGTTTATCTGCACTGACCCGGGTCTTGTTGGCTGACTTCTGTTTTTTCGCCATGGGGTAACTCTCCGTTTTACTGTGGACGTCTACTGTCACTAAAAGCAGCAATGGGCCACCGAAGAATCAGCTGCCAGCCTGCCGTGATATTACCTACTAACTAAGTTTAACAAGCCTGAACACCTTCTGCACAGGGCAGGGGGTAACCGGTTCAGTCATTTTTCCAAACCAGATCATACAGATCAGTACGCCTGTCTTTGAGGTTGGTTACCGAGCCCTCAGCACGAATCTGCTTCAGCTTATCCAGATCCAGATCAGAAAACATAATCATTTCCGTGTTCGGTGTGGATTCCGACATCACTGCATCATGGGGAAAGGCAAAATCAGAAGGTGAAAACACCGCTGACTGGGCGTATTGCACGTCCAGGTTCTGCACCTTGGGCAGGTTGCCGACACTGCCGGTAATTACCACATAGCATTCGTTTTCAATGGCCCGGGCAGCAGCACAGTTACGCACCCGTAAATATCCGTTTTTGGTGTCGGTCCAGAACGGCACAAAAATAATATCTACCCCCTGGGTCGCGGCATAGCGGGAGAGCTCCGGAAATTCCACGTCATAACAGATCTGGATAATCACCCGCCCCGCATCCGTGTCGAACACCTCCAGCTTACTCCCCCCTTCAATCACCCAGTCACGGCGTTCATGGGGAGTGATATGAATCTTGCGCTGCTCATCCACACGGCCGTCCCGATGGCACAGGTATGAAACGTTGTAGACCCGGTCATCTTCATACAAAGGCATGGAGCCGGCGATGATGTTGATGTTGTAACTCACCGCCATGCGGGACATTTCATCCCGGAACTTTTCAGTAAAGGCCGCCAGAAAGCGGATCGCCTTGGTCTGGTCCGCCTGATCCGTTAAGCCCATCAAGGGGGCGTTGAAGAATTCCGGGAACACCGCAAAGTCGCTTTTATAATCCGACAGGGCATCAACGAAGTACTCCACCTGGTTCAGCACCTCTTCCACGGAGCTGAATTCCCGCATCTGCCATTGCACCGCCCCGAGGCGAATCTGGGTTTTACGGAAATCCACCACCTGGCTGGGAGGCATAAACATGATGTTGTTCCATTCCAGCAGGGTGGCATAACCCCGGGATTTTTCATCCTCTGGAATGTATTTGTGCAGCAGGCGTTTTACCTGAAAATCATTGGATAATTGAAAACTGAGAATAGGGTCATAGATCTCTTTGCGATCTACCTGCTCAATGTACTCGGCAGGAGACAACTCCTTCGCATGATGCGCATAACCCGGAATCCGCCCACCTGCCAGAATGGCGCGCAGGTTCAGGTTACGGCACAGGTCCTTGCGGGCCTCATACAGGCGCCTGCCCAGACGAAAACCCCGGTAATCCGGGTGAATGAAGACATCTAACCCATACAGGGTATCGCTGTCTTCAAAATGGCGGATACGCTCATTGCGCAGGATCAGGTCGTCATAGGTATGGGGGTTGCTGAACTGGTCGTAGGGCACCCTGACAGTCAATGCCACCGCCACCAGTTTGCCGGAATCCTCGATACACAGCTGGCCATCGGGGAATTTTTCAATCAGATGCTTGATGGTATCCCGGGGCCAGGCGCCGCCAATATCCCGGTAGACTTCATTCATCAGTACCTTCAGTTGCGGGTAGTCAGTCAACTCAAGATTGCGGGTCTGTAGATGCAGATCATCGTGCGCCATGGAATATCGGTCCTTTGCCACTACTCTAAATGCCTCTATGCTACAGGATGCCCCCATGTGATACAGGCTTTCCGTAAAACGTTTTCCCCTTTATCATCCATTACTTCATCATCAATGGTCGCTTCCTCATGTTTACCAGAATCACATTGCTGCTTTTAGTCACTGCCAGGCGCTTTGCCTGGAAGGGTTTACTGCCCATAGCAGCAGTTTTGCCCCTGACCTTGGCAGCGGCAGCCTTTGCTGGTGATGATTCTGACGATACCAAACCCGCCGCCAGCGGCAGCAATGGCAACCCCATCACACTGCATTCTGAACATATCACACAGGCTCAACTGACCCCGTCACTGGATAACAAAGCGCCAACAGAGCGCCTTGGTCAGCAGATTTTCATGAATGAGCGGGGTCTGATCCGCATCTATCTGTTTACCGAAATGGAAGGACTGAATACACGGCGGGTCTTTTTCGACTGGTACCTGGAAGATGAACGCCAGGCCCGGGTCACCGTCAGGCCCCATCTGGATCAGATGCGGGCATCCACCAGTAAGTTTATTGACCGCAACATGCTGGGAAACTGGGAGGTACGGGTGGTGTTGGCGGATGACACCCTGCTGACATCCGCCCACTTCGAGGTATTGGCACACGAAGAAACCCCCGGTGAGCAGGATGAGGATGAGGATAAGGAAGTAGCAGAAGCTGTAACGCAGGTTCTTGAAGTCACACCGGTATCAGAGGATATCCTTTCCCAACAGGAATAACGCCGTATGTTAAATCAGCTTTCCCCACACCTGAAGCAGTACTTTCACCAACTGGAAACACAGGGCCGCTCGCTGCCGGGGCAGGCTCGGCTGGAAAAACGCTTCGCTTACCCACTGCTGAACGGGCTGATCGGTTTTGGCCTGCCTTTTACCCGGCGCAACGGTTTTACCATTGAAGCCCTGCGCCATGGCTACCTGCGGGCCAGAATGCCCATAAAAGGCAATAAAAACCATATGGGCACGGTCTATGCCGGCGCCCAGTTTTTATTGGCAGAGGTGCCTTTCGGTGCCTTGTCCATTGTGGAGTTTGAGGGGCGTTATATCCCGATTCTCAGGGAACTCAGCATCCGATTTTTGCAACCGGCCCGGTCAGACCTGATTCTGGAGCTTGAGCTGGACCAGCAACAGATCGCAGAAGTGGTTAAGGAAGCGGAAGAAAAAGGTAAAGCGAATCTGCCGTTATCACTGGCATTGCAGGACAGCCAGGGTGCCATCGTGGCAACAGCAGAAGCTGATTATCAGATCAGGGCAAAACTGTAACCCTGGCAGGGGGGTTAACCCATATTACAGCCCGGCAGCGGCCAGCCACGGAGTTGCTGGCACAGGTCCCCTGATCCTGCGGTGCGGGGTTTGCTGTCCACATCCTGATCAAAGGCATTGGCAGCGGTATTACCCGATTCAGACTTCAATAGCTTACCGGCATCCTCCCCAGAAACTGACATTTCAGTCACCGGGGAGGGTGTTGTATTCAACCCTAACTGACTCCATGCCGCCCATTGCAGCAACACCACCATCAGGCAGATGACGGGTATCCAGAACGAAAAAATCCTTCCAGCGTTCATTGTTTACTCAATACAGGCGCAGGCCAGTTCTTGTGGGGTTAAAAGTCCCGCCACACGGTAGCCGCGGCGGTCACTGTATATAATGGTATACGTCATAATGTTCTGAACGTATTGCCGGGTTTCATAATATGGCATGGTTTCCAGCCACACATCTGTAGACAGATCTTCTGCCCCATTTTTCAGCCACTGGCTGACCCGGAATTCCCCCGCATTGTATGCCGCGGTGGCCAGGACCCGGTTACCGTTGAAGCTTTTCAGCAATCCCGCCAGGTGCGCGCTACCCAGACGAATATTGGTGTCCGGTTCCAGCAGGGACTGGCGGCCGTTAAAACTCAGATTCTGTTTTTTTGCCGTTTCTGCCGCTGTTGCCGGCAATAACTGCAGTAACCCTAAAGCCCCTTTGGAAGACTGGGCATCCGCCATAAAGGCACTTTCCTGGCGGGCCAGGGCATATACCCAGTTAATATCCACGTTGTGTTCCCGGGCTGACTCGGTAAACAACTCCTGGTAGGCCAGGGGGAAACGCATTTCCAGATCATTCCAGGCACTCACAGCGATGGTTCCCATCACTGAGCGCTCATACCAGCCCCAATCACTGGCCAGCTGTGCGGCGGTAAGCACTTGCCGGGCATCGGCTCCGGCCAGGGTCCGATGCCATTCACTACGGGCATGGTGCAGGCGACCCAGGTGATACAACTCCTTTGCCCGCTGAATACCCGGCAGCCGGCTCACTTTAAGCAGCCCTTCAGGATCTGCCACAAAGGGCTCATGGTGCAGCTGGTAATGCACACCCACCCGGTCTGCAGCAAGAAAACCATAAAAGTGCCGTTGCTGAGCCACCGAGTGGAAAAGGGTGTCGGCAGTCTCATGATCCCCCTGTTCTTCCACGGACCGGGCAAGCCAGTACTGCCACCGTGCAGATTCTCCAAGCAACTCTGGCATGGCAGCAATAACCTGCTGAACCGCGGGCCAGTCCCCGTGGCGCATATGAATGCGGGCCTGCCATTCCTGCAGTGCCGGGTCTGAATCCTGCTGGCTGGCCCGCTGCAGCCAGGGCAGGGCCCGGTCGTCATAACGCACCGCCAGTCTTAATCCCAGCAGGCGGTCGATGGCCAATTGCTGTTCAGGGGTAAATTCCCGGGTCTCATCATAATGACGCCAAATAACTTCCGCTGTTACGGGCTCGGCGCGAATTAATTGCTGCATGCCGTGGTAAACAATATCACTCATGGCCGGATCACTGCCGCGAAACTCCTGCAACCGCTTCAGTCGCTGAGGGCGGTGGTGTACTTCAAGCAGTTGGCTGCCCAGCTCCCGGTAATCGGCAGAAAGGTAACGGCGTAAATACCGGGCCAGATTGGCATTATTGCTGGCCAGGGCCAATTGCATGCGTTGCCAGGTCAGTTCATTGGTTAATCCGCCCTGAGAGCGCCAGGCATGTAACAACGGGTCGCAGTCATTATGCAGAGAGCGACCAGTTAGCCAGAGTGACTCCGCCCGCTGATTCAGGACCTTATGCTTACCCTCTACCACTTGGCGGTCCCGGTCCAATAACTCAGCCCGTAATGCCAGGCACTGCAGACGCTGCCCCCGCAAGGGCCCTTCAGACAGGGTTTGCAGTTCCTGCCAACGACCATTGCTGCCCAGGTGAGTCAACCACTGCTGGCGTAATGATTCGCTGTGGGGAATATCCCGGTGAAAATCCAGCACAGCCATGACTTCTGCACTGTCTGTAGCGAACAGGCGACGCTGTATCTGGCGCAACTCCAGATAGGGCAGTAGGGGATAATCCTCCAGTCGCGCCTTCAGGCTTTGAAACTGTTCCTGATCACCCCGGCGCAGGGCCTCCTCAGCCTGGAGAAACCAACCCCGTTGCACAGAACGCTGATTACGCAGCACCTGACTGTCCTGAAGATCATCTATGGCCTGTTCATCTGCTGCCACCGACACAGTAGCT
>REBR01000053.1 GCA_007692645.1 Halomonadaceae bacterium
CAGTTCATCAATGTCCCCATCCTCAAGCATGTAGTCCAGCTCATCCATTGCCTCGTTGCGCTGCTCCCTTACGTACTCCAGTGTGGCGTAATAGTTGGCAGTGCGGGCACCGTTATAACCGCTGACAGGATCCCAGAATATGGACACAGGCCACAGCAGAGTGTTGGCAACGGCAGGACCATAATTGCCGGTGTACCAGGAGCCGCCCCCGAAGATCAGACCGGCAGCAGTAGCACCGGCAACACTTTTCTCTTCTACCGCCAGACCTTTCTCCTGATAGCTACGAAGCTCACGATTCTGACTCGCCGTAAGACCCGAGGCACAACCGGAAACCACAACGCAGATCAGCGCAATAACAGCCACCTTGACAACAGATTTACTTCCCACTGGATTTATCTCCCTCGATTTCAACAAGATTTAAGGCATCGCTAATTGATGACAGCGAGCAGTGTGGTACGAGATGACAAATCTGCAACTCTCTGTTCAGGAGGTATTTCTGGATTGATTGATTCGAAGGCGACTCTCTCGGGCAGTGTAGGGTATTGTTTTAATGAGAATAATCCCGTGGCAGCTGGTGTTCGCAGTTACTTAAAAATTATTAGCAAAGCGTCCTATGTTTTTTCGCGATTTAACACCCTCACGTTTCTCAAGCAGCTTACGGAGAAAAATGACATGCCGTACCAGGGCCAGATTAATCGCTATCTGAGGGATTTTGCCCGGACGCAAAAAGATCTCAAGATTGAGTGGCAGTAGGGCAGGGGACAGGCACTCCCGGTGTTCAGGCCTTCGAGAATCTCAGCGCCACTATCACGATCATTCTTCTTTAATTACCTCCGCTATCTGCCTTAGAGCTTCTCCCGGACTCCGCCAGTATGGCCTGACTCTGAAGGAGCATAGGGCATCTTTCGACCACCCCTGTCATCTTGATAACCGCCCCAGTATCAACTCATTGCATCAGAAGCGGTTGGAAAAGGCCGGGTACAGCCATGCCGAACAGGCCAAAAGTGTTCGGCGTCTTGATGAAGATCATTCACCCCAGTACTGTGACATTAGGCACTGTCACAGTTGTTGGCGGCACTGGAAGCTGCAGATCATCATATTCTTATACCAATGGAGGGCGGGACCGATGCTGGAACATATTCATCCTAAAACGATGGCACAGATTAAAAAGTGGGGATTTTTGCTGTTCTGGTTCTCGGTGTTGCCGATTTTGCCTTTGGCGGCGTACGCCGGGCGCGAGAGCGGGACGCAGGATTACTGGGCCTGGCTGATTTATTTTATCGTCTTTGGTCTGGTGCCTATTCTCGATTACATCGTGGGCAAGGACCCGACCAACCCCGACGAGCACACTGACGTACCGCGCATGAGTGCCGAGAAAACCTACCGGGTGTTTACCCTGTTAGTCCCTTTGGTGTGGTTCGGCGCCTTGTACTTCGCTGGTTACATTTTCATGAACAACGATTACTCCCTGCTGGGGCAGGTGGGCTGGATTCTGTCGATTGGCACGGTGGGCGGCGCTGTTGGCATTGTGGTGGCCCATGAGTTGGTGCATAAGGATGAACGCCTGGAAAACTGGATGGGCGGGCTGCTGCTGTCGAGTGTGTGTTACGCCGGATTCAAGGTTGAGCACATTCGTGGGCACCATGTTTTTGTGGCGACTCCCAACGATGGGGCCTCGGCCCAGTACAACCAGAGTGTCTGGCATTTTCTGCCCCGGGCAATGGTGCATAATTTTATGACCGCCTGGCAGCTGGAAGCCCAGCGCCTGGTGCGCAAAGGCCGAAAGCCGTTCAGCATTCACAATGAGCTGATCTGGTGGTATTCCATCAGCGCGCTCTTCATGCTGTCGTTCTTCCTGCTCTGGGGTTGGCAAGGGGCGTTGTTCTTCCTGCTGGTGAGCCTGGTGGCGTCCGCTACACTGGAAGTGATCAATTATGTGGAACACTATGGTCTTCATCGTCGCATTCTGGAAAACGGCAAATATGAGCGGGTAACTCCGGCCCATAGCTGGAACTCCAACTACTTTCTGACCAACCTGGCCCTGTTTCATCTGCAACGCCACAGTGATCACCATGCCTATGCCAAGCGTCGCTATCAGGTATTGCGGCACTACGATGACAGCCCGCAATTGCCCGGCGGGTACGCATCCATGTATGTGCTGGCGTTGATACCGCCGTTGTGGAAAAAAGTGATGAATCCGCGGGTAGAAGCTTATTACGAGGGGGAGCTGGATCAGTTGTTTCGTAAGCGGCCGCGGATTGATAATTCTGTTTCTGCTCGCTGATTCCGCTATCCGTTAATCAAGCCGTAGGCGTTCCCGTGCAGGTGTGTGGGAGCGCGAAGGTTATTCGCAGGTTCCAGGCAATCCAGCGTGTAGGCACTCTAGCGGTATGGGCGGGCGCTTAACAGTGTGTGCAGGAATGTGCACAGCGTAGTATAATGCACAAAACCCACTGGCAAGTAAGAGTGCAGGATGACGTTCGCGGTTGAGACTGACTATCCGGAGAGAACTGACGGCGCTGCCGCGGGGGGCATCGGGGCAGTGTTTCGCTGCGCCCGTAATGCCCAGAGCCTGTCCGGAGATGCTTTGGCACAAGCCACCGGCCTGTCACGTCGAACCATCATCAAGATTGAACAGGGCGACGATAGCGTGGCTTTTGGCAGTTACCGTGCCGTGGCCCGGGTGCTTGGTGTTGACTGGTTATTGGATGTTTTCTGTGGCACCGCCAGGGAAGAGTGCGCCCATTCCCCCCAATACTATTTATCAGGCACCACCGCACTCTCGCTGCCTCCCGAGGATGGCAGGCCGCCAGCCCTTTGGTATTCCAGCAGCCTGGGCAACCCCAAGAGCTGGCGGATTGCCGGCAAGCATCTGACTCATACTGGCCACCTGATTGGTGTGGTCGATCTATGGGATGCCACAACCGCCATCGCACGTTATGGGGTCACCGTACCTCGTCTCTGGGTTGCCAGCCCGGAGCGCGCTGTTTTCGATTTGCTGATTGACCATTGTGAAATCAAAGGCAAAACCGTGCCGAATGTTCAGGCCTCGGATGTTGATGATGTGGTGAGCCTGTCAAGAGTCGCCCAGTGGGTCGATATGTGTGAGCCTTTCCTGTCTCAGAAAGGCATAGCCAGTATTCGCGAGTGGATAGAAGGCGGTGACTGGTGAGCCTGACCAAGCAGCAGGAGGTGCACAAACAACTCATGCTGGCCATCTGCGAGGTCATCCATGAGGAAGGCAAACCCCTGGTTCTGAAAGGCGGTACGGCGCTTCTGTTGGGTTACCAGCTGGAGCGCTTCAGTGAAGATCTGGATTTCGATCTTACTATTGTGCTTAAAGGGCACCTGAACATTGAAAGCATCTGCAGGAGCGCCACAAAAAAGCTGGCGGGGCGAGGTATCAAGCTTACCCTGGACACATTCAACGAACTCAAGAAAACCGCCACGACACATCGATGCCGTCCGATGTTCTCTGTGGGTGATGAGAATGCACCCCCCATCTCGATCAAAATAGAGATTTCCTCTCGCTCTACACCCGATCCGGAATGCATCCGGACCATAAGCGGCATCAAGGTGTATGCAGTGAGTGAGATCGCCCGCTTAAAGCTTCTGGCTGCCAGTGAGGATGAGACGCGCCGTTATCGCACCGCTGCCCGGGATCTTCACGACCTGGCGTTTATTGCCAGTCACTGGGACGGGGAGTTGGCGGCCGCTGTCATCGACCAGCTTGAAGCGTTCTTTAGTGATCCTGCTTATTTGATGGAGCGCTATGCCGATGCCTATGAGGATGATGGGATTCTCAATGGGCATCTGTTTGAAGACCTCAACACCATTGAACGGTGGATGGAAGACCGGAACGATGATGATGCCCTTAATTTAATCAGTCCTGACTAAGACCCTGCCAGCGCCTGCCTTTACTCTGGTTTCTGTTGGCTGGGCATTTCTCGATCTGCACCGGTACATGCTTGTGAAACGGTGTGCGTGAGAGCGGATCGCAGTGCTGGCCGTCGGTGAGCCGGTTCAGCTCCGGGCCAATCGGCGCGCTGTTCTTGTAACGCATCCCGTAGCCGTGGGGCAGGGTGACCATGCCGGTGCGCACGCTGTCGTCCACTTCAACGACTACCTCGATGCCGTCCTTGGCCGAGCGACACTCCGCCTTGTCGCCGTTCTGGATGCCGAGGCGTTCGGCGTCCTCGGGGTGCATGCGCATGGCGCCGTGGGGGTCCACCTTGCGCCAGGCCGGGTCCCGGTAGATCTGGTTGGCGTTGTAGCTGCGTCGTTCGCCAGCCATCAGCACAAAAGGATAAGACGGATCGGAACAGGTTGGCGCCCAGAGTCAGCCGGTTGCCCCGGTGTCCGGCCCGCTTTACCGCCTGGTAGTGCCATTGGGCATAGACGTGGGTGAGGGCCAGCAGTGGCGACGTCGCGGCGGCGTTGTCGGGCAGGGTCTTGCCGATGGTACGGTAGACGATGGAGGCGGCATGGGGCATCCATTGCCGGTTTTTGGCCAGCAGGGTACCCAGCGCGGCAAAGGTCGCCAGGTACTGGCTGCGTCTGGCTTCCAGTCGTACCAAGCGTTCCAGTTTCGGAAAATGGGTGGGCAGCACGCCCATTTTCTCCAGCAACCGGGTATAGATTTCCGGCTCTGGCAGGGTGCCTTCTTTCGGGAGGAACAGGGGGTGGCGCAAGTGGAAGCCCTTCACCGGGAATTCCAGGTTGAAACCGGTGGCCTCCCACTTCTCAAACTGGGAGGAGGCGGGCAGCACATAGTGGGCGGCGCGAGCGGTTTCGGTGAGGGTCACGTCGATCACCACCGCCAGTTCCAGAGAGGCAAAGGCCTTTTCATAGGCGCGGGTATCCGTCCAGGTCACCAGCGGGTTAGAGCTGTCCACAAACACCGCCCGCACCCGGTCTTCCCCGGCATAGAGAATCTCGTCCGGCAGGATGTTCGGCGGGTAGATGCCGGCGATGGGAAACATCCGGTGGTGGGCAGTACGCTGGTACTTGGGCTTGCGCTCGTCGGTGTGGCCGAGGATCGGCAGCAGCATGGTGTGCAGGTTGTTGCCACCGGGTTTGCCGAAGTTGCCGGTGACCAGATAGAGCAACTTTTCCAGGTAGCCGTTCAGGGTGGTATTGAGGGTCTGCTGGATGCCCAGGTCGATACGCACACAGGCGCTGTCGGCGTTGGCGAAGCCCCGCGCCACCTGTTCCAGGGTGGCCAATGGTATATCAGCGCGGGCCGCGTAGTCGGCAATGGGCACGGCACGCAGGGCCTGTTCCACCTCCTCAAAGCCTCGGCAGTGTTTAGCGAGAAAATCCCGGTCGTGCAGCTTCTCGGTAACGATGATCGCCAGCATGGCGCTCATCAGGTAAGCATCGGTGCCTGGGCGCAGTTGCAGGTGGAAATCGGCCATTTTGGCGGTTTCAGTGCGCCGGGGGTCCACCACCACCATGGTGCGCTGCGGGTCCTTCTTGATGTGCTTGAGGGTATCGCGGGCATTGGGAATGCCATGGGCCTGGCAGGTCT
>REBR01000171.1 GCA_007692645.1 Halomonadaceae bacterium
GCCATGGGCTCCTCCAATGAAACCAGTTACTACGGCCCGGTGACCAACCCCTGGGGCGATAACCTGGTGCCTGGCGGCTCCTCCGGGGGTTCCGCCGCTGCAGTGGCTGCCCGCATGGTACCGGCGGCCACCGCCACGGATACCGGCGGCTCCATCCGCCAGCCTGCGGCCCTGTGTAACCTCACTGGCCTTAAGCCCACCTATGGCCGGGTATCCCGCTACGGCATGATTGCCTTTGCCTCCAGCCTGGACCAGGCCGGCACCCTGACCCGCACCGCGGAAGATGCGGCCATGATGCTCAGCGTGATGGCGGGCTTTGACCCTCTGGACTCCACCTCCATTGATGAACCGGTACCGGATTACAGCGCCCACCTGAATGACAGCCTCAAGGGACTGAAAATCGGACTGCCGAAAGAGTTCTTCTCAGAGCAGTTGGACCCGGCCATGGCGAAAGTCGTGCGGGATGCCATTGGTGAGTATGAAAAAATGGGTGCCACCGTGCAGGAAATCAGCCTGCCACATACCCACCTGTCGATACCCGCCTATTACGTGATTGCCCCGGCAGAGTGCTCAGCCAACCTGTCCCGCTTTGACGGCGTGCGCTTTGGTCATCAGTGCGACGACCCGAAAGATCTGAACGACCTGTATATGCGGTCCCGCTCAGAAGGTTTCGGCGCTGAGGTGAAGCGGCGCATTCTGGTGGGCACTTACGCTCTGTCCAGCGGCTTCTTCGATGCCTATTACCTGAAGGCACAGAAAGTGCGCCGCCTGATCCGTCAGGATTTTGTTGATGCCTTCAGGGAAGTGGACCTGATCATGGGCCCCACCTCTCCTTCTCCGGCATTTCCACTGGGAGCCAAGAACGACGACCCGGTGACCATGTACCTGGAAGACACCTTCACCATTTCCACCAACCTGGCGGGCCTGCCGGCCATGTCCATTCCCGCAGGCCGGGTCAACAACCTCCCCGTGGGGCTGCAGCTGATCGGCAACGATTTCAGCGAGGCGCGGCTGCTCAATGCCGCCCACCAGTTCCAGCAAGTCACCGACTGGCACCAGCAGGCGCCGGACGCCCAGGCCTGAC
Organism: Halomonadaceae bacterium; assembly: GCA_007692645.1. Lineage (GTDB taxonomy): Bacteria > Pseudomonadota > Gammaproteobacteria > Pseudomonadales > Oleiphilaceae > REBR01. Next base: position 1,085 of record REBR01000171.1, read on the forward strand.
GGCAAGGAGTCACAGATTATGCAATGGGAAGCCGTTATCGGGCTGGAAGTGCACGCCCAACTCGCCACCCGCTCAAAGATTTTCTCCGGTGCCAGCACTACTTTTGGCGCCGAACCCAACAGCCAGGCCTGCGCCGTGGACCTGGCCATGCCGGGTATGCTGCCGGTTTTAAACGAAGGGGCCGTGCGCATGGCCGCCCTGTTCGGCCTGGCGGTGAATGCCGAGATCGCCCATCGTTCGGTGTTTGACCGCAAGAACTACTTTTACCCGGATCTGCCCAAGGGCTACCAGATCAGCCAGATGTACCACCCCATTGTCGGGCCAGGCATTGTCACCATCGAGCCGGACGACAGCGAACCCCGGCCGATCCGGATTCACCATGCCCACCTGGAAGAGGATGCGGGCAAGTCCCTCCACGAAGACTTCCAGGGCATGACCGGCATCGACCTGAACCGGGCGGGTACGCCGCTGCTGGAGATTGTCTCTGAGCCGGACATGCGCTCCGCCGTGGAAGCCGTGGCCTATCTGCGCAAGATCCACGCCCTGGTGACCTACCTGGGCATCTCTGACGGGGATATGTCCCAGGGCTCCATGCGCTGCGACTGCAACGTGTCCATACGCCCGGTGGGCCAGACCACCCTGGGCACCCGCACCGAGATCAAGAACGTCAACTCCTTCCGCTTTGTGGAAAAGGCCATCAACAGCGAAATTGAACGGCAGATTGAGCTGATTGAAGACGGCGGCACGGTGTTGCAGGAAACCCGCCTCTATGATGCGGACAACAATGAAACACGGCCCATGCGCAGCAAGGAATTCGCCAACGACTACCGCTACTTCCCTGACCCGGACCTGTTGCCAGTGGTGATCGACGATCACTACATCGAGGCCATTCGGGCTACCCTGCCGGAACTGCCGGACGCCAAGAAAGAGCGTTTCATCAGCCAGCACGGGTTGTCCGAGTACGATGCCCGGCTGCTGGTGCAGAACCGCCAGACAGCGGATTACTTCGAGCAGGTCAGCAGCCGCTGTGGTGACCCCAAACTGGCCGCCAACTGGGTCATGGGTGAACTGTCCCGCCTGCTCAACCAGGAGGAACTTCCCCTGGAGCGCAGCCCGGTGAGTGCTGACCAGCTAGGGCAATTGCTGCAGCGCATTCAGGACAACACCATCTCCGGCAAAATCGCCAAGCAGGTGTTTGAAGCCATGTGGCAGGAAGGGGCTGATGCGGACCAGATCATTGAACAGCAGGGCCTGAAGCAGGTCTCTGACAGCGGTGCCATTGAAACCCTGGTGGACCAGGTGCTGGCAGAGCAGCAGGCCATGGTGGAGGACTACCACAGCGAACCGGTGGAGAAGAAAAAGAAGAAAAAGTTCAATGCCCTGGTGGGACAGGTGATGAAGGCCTCTGCCGGCAAAGCCAACCCGGCCCAGGTGAACAGCATCCTCCAGCAGAAACTGTAAGATCTTGTGCCGGTTTTCATCCCCGGCCAAGCTTCCTTAACAGGTTGCCGCTAAGCCGGCGCAAAGAGTGGGCCCTTGCCCGCCAGAACCCATGGTCTACACTTAAACTTCGTGTAAATGCAGGTTTGAGTCATCGTCATGGAAAACCGGTCCAAAGTCAGCCCGAATCTGAGGCACCACCACCGCGTCCCGGTAACCCTGGAAGCCCTGCTTGAAACACAGCTGGGGGCACAGGTTACCTGTACCGTAGAAAATCTGTCACGGGCCGGTCTAATGGTTCGTTGTCCCCCCCAGACAGTTCAGCAATTACTGCCTAACCGTGAGCCCGTTTCTCCACACCAGGCCGTGCCGGTGAAACTGTGGCTGGAAATAGGCAGCAGCCTGCTGGCAGCAGACGGTGATGTTATCTATGTCCGGCGCGCTTCCTGTGACCGCTTCCATGTTGGCATCTCCTTTTCCCGCTTTGAAGATGACAGCGAAGAACGCCTTAAAGCCTATGTCATGGCGCTAATGGCCAAACCCTGACTCCACGCATCAGCCGGTTAATGGCGGCCAAGCCCGCCGCTGCCCTTCTTACCCAGCCATCGAGTCTGTTATACTATCGCGCTATTTGATGGCGCCCTCCCACCATGGGCGTGCGCCTGCCATTGACTCGACAGCCGGCACCACCATGCTGCGGTAAAGGGACGCAATGACCACTTACAATCTTACGCACCTGAAGCAACTGGAAGCGGAAAGCATCCACATCATTCGTGAAGTGGCGGCAGAATTTGATAACCCGGTGATGATGTACTCCATCGGCAAGGATTCTTCCGTGATGTTGCATCTGGCGCGCAAGGCCTTCTTCCCGGGCAAGCTGCCTTTTCCCCTGCTGCATGTGGATACCACCTGGAAATTCCAGGAAATGATCCGCTTCCGTGAGTACCAGGCCGAGAAATTTGGCCTGGATCTGATCGTACACACCAACCCGGAAGGTGTGGCTCAGGGCATTGGTCCTTTCACCCACGGCAGTGCCAAGCACACCGACGTGATGAAAACCGAAGCCCTCAAGCAGGCACTGAACCATCATAAGTTTGATGCCGCCTTCGGTGGCGCCCGTCGAGACGAAGAAGCCTCCCGTGCCAAGGAGCGGGTCTACTCGTTCCGTGACGCCAACCACCGCTGGGACCCCAAGAACCAGCGCCCGGAGCTGTGGAACATCTATAACGGCCGCATCAACAAGGGCGAGAGCATCCGCGCCTTTCCCCTGTCCAACTGGACTGAGCTGGATATCTGGCAGTACATCTATCTGGAAAATATCGAAATCGTGCCCCTCTACTACGCCGCCGAGCGCCCCGTAGTAGAACGTGATGGCACCCTGATCATGGTGGACGACGACCGCATCCCCATGGAGCCCGGCGAGAAGCCCATGATGAAATCCGTGCGCTTCCGCACCCTGGGCTGCTACCCCCTCACCGGCGCCGTGGAGTCCGAAGCAGACACCCTGCCGGAGATCATCCAGGAAATGCTCCTGGCCACCAGCTCAGAGCGCCAGGGCCGGATGATCGACAAGGACAGCACCGGCTCCATGGAGAAGAAAAAGCGCGAAGGCTACTTCTAGCCGCACCACTTTCCTTCAGCCGTCGTCACCACCATTGCCCGGGCCCGCCAGCACTGCCCGGTACCGGATTTGCGGAGAAACCAGTTTATGTCACATCAGTCAGACCTGATCGGTACGGATATCAATGCCTACCTGAGTCAACATGAAAACAAGCAACTGCTGCGGCTACTTACCTGCGGCAGTGTCGACGATGGCAAAAGCACCCTGATCGGGCGGCTGCTGTTCGACACCAAGATGATCTATGAAGATCACCTGGCGGCATTGACCAGCGACAGCGCCAAAGTGGGCACCACCGGTGAACGCCCGGACCTGGCCCTGCTGGTAGACGGCCTGCAGGCAGAGCGGGAACAGGGCATCACCATTGACGTGGCCTACCGCTTCTTTTCCACAGAAAAGCGCAAGTTCATTATTGCCGACACCCCGGGCCATGAGCAGTACACCCGCAACATGGCCACCGGTGCCTCCACCGCCCAGCTGGCGATTATCCTGATTGACGCCCGCCACGGTGTGCTGACACAGACCAAGCGCCACTCCTTTATTGCCTCACTGCTGGGTATCAGCAATGTGGTGGTGGCGGTGAACAAGATGGACCTGGTGGATTACAGCGAAGAGCGCTTTGAAGAGATCAAGGAGGAGTACAACACCTTCTGCGGCGACCTGAAGCTGGAGAATATCCACTTCGTGCCCATGTCCGCCCTGGAAGGGGACAACGTGGTGAACCGCAGCACCAACATGCCCTGGTTCACCGGCAAGGCGCTGATGGAACAGCTGGAGACGGTCTCTCTTGCCAAGGCCAAGGACCTGTCCCACTTCCGCTTCCCGGTACAGTATGTCAACCGCCCCAACCTGGACTTCCGTGGCTTCTGCGGCACCATCTCCTCCGGTGTCGTGCGCCCCGGTGATGAAGTGATTGCCCTGCCCTCCGGCAAGAAAAGCCACGTGAAAGAAATCGTCAGTTTTGATGGCAGCCTGCAGGAAGCCTATACCGACCAGGCCGTGACCCTGACCCTCACCGATGAAATCGACATCAGCCGTGGCGACATGCTGGTGCATGCGAACGACATGCCCCATGTGGGCAGCCGCTTTAATGCCAATATTGTCTGGATGATCGACCAGCCCATGGTTCCGGGCCGGGTCTACGACATCAAGCAGGGCACCCGTTACACCACCGGCTCCGTGAACAAGGTGCATTACCAGACTGACGTGAATACCCTGGAACACAAAGCGGCGGATCAACTGGCCCTGAATGAAATCGGTCTGTGCGAAATGACCGTGACCCAGCCCCTGGCCTTTGACCCCTACCCCAAACACGGCTCCACCGGTGCCTTTATCATTATTGACCGGCTCAGCAATGTGACCGTAGGTGCCGGCATGATCGAGTCCCCCGTCACCACCGGGGATGATCTGATGGCACCGGTGAGTGCCGATGACTGGCGCCGCCGCCTGGACCAGAAGCCGGTACTGATTGAGTGCGCCGGGGATGCCGCCGACTCACTGGCCCGGGCCCTGCAGCGCAGCCTGTTTGATATGGGCAAGACCGCCATCGCCCTGACCCCGGAGAACAGCGATTCTGACGAAGAGCGGGGCATGATGGCCCGGGTACTGCAAGCCCAGGGCATGATCGTGCTGGCCACCGGGCTTGAAGGCCGCAGCGCGGATTACAGCATCAGTGCCAACGACAATGCCGGTATTACCAAGGCGAATGCCGAGCTGCTGGAAACCCTGCGCCGGGAACTGCAGCTACAAAGCTGATGTGCTGCCCCCGGCCCTTATGGGTCCCGGGGGCCCGGTTCCTGACCCTCTGACTTCAGCCCCTTCCCTGCACCACTCCACAGGACAGACGTTATGGCTATTCAACAGTTACGGCTGCTGTTCGCCAGCCAGGAAGACCCCAGCAAGCCCGTGCGGGTTCAGGCAGGCGCCCCCCTGCAAGAGCCGGGTGGCGATTACGAAGCCCTGCACCGTCAGTTCAAGCGGCTGTTTAATGCCAAGCCCGGCAAAGGCTATGGCAGCTTCTCTGAAGACATCGGCAACCACCCCCTGGCGGCCTGGCTCAAGGATTACCTGGAAGGGCGGCAAAGCTTTACCAGCTTCTCTGACCAGGTGCTGTCGCGATGGCAGGACCTGATCGCCCAGAGCGAAGCGGAAGTGGACGGCCCCCTGATGCTGGTGCACGAAGCCCTGGCGGATGGCGAGGTGATCTACCTGTTTGCCCTGGAAACCGACAGCACCCTGCGCCTGGACAGCGACCTGGCACTGGAAACCAGCGACAGCATCAGCCAGTCCCGCCTCAGCCTGGCGGTACGCATTGAAAAAGACGATTGGCTGGGTGAGCACCCGGGCAACAACTACCTGACCCTGATCCAGGCCCGTGGCACCGGCGAGCGGGGCAAGCAGTTTGCCGACCTGGTGGGCTTTCACTCCCACGTGGACGTGGCCCAGGAAACCCAGACTTTTATGGATGCAGTGGAATCTTTTGCCCGGGAAGCGGAGCCGGAACAGGCTCAGGCCGTTCGCGCCAAGGCCTATGCCTTCTGCCAGGAACAGGAAGCCCTGGGTGAGCCGGTGCCTTTGAGCGAGCTTTCCGGTTACCTGGATGACAGCGCCCCGGAGCGCTTTAGCCAGCACGCCGCCCAGTCCCAGTCACTGGCCCCGGACACGGTACTGCACCCGGACCGGCGCAAGGTGCGCAAACTGGTGCGCCTGTCCGGTTCGGGCAATGGCCTGAGCCTGTCGTTCTCCTCGGATCTGGTCAATCAGGCCATTCACTACGATGTCAGCAAAGATGCCCTGATTATCACCAAACTCCCCAAGGGCCTGAAAGAACAGCTCCAGAGCTACCTGGAGCGGGACTGAACCCTCGCCCCCCCATGGGGCAGACCCCTGTTTCGCCGGCGATGGTGGTCGCCGGCCATCCTTGACCGTTATACTAACCCCAACATTTACCAGCGATCAGTGCGAGACCCATGGCGAAGAAGCTTTTTATCAAAACCCACGGCTGCCAGATGAACGAATACGATTCATCCCGCATGGTTGACCTGTTACGGGACAGCCACGCGGTGGAGCGCACCGACAACGAAAACGAAGCAGACATTATTCTGCTCAACACCTGCTCGATCCGGGAAAAAGCCCAGGAGAAGGTGTTCCACCAGCTGGGTCGCTGGAAGCACCTGAAAGAGGCCAAGCCGGAACTGGTCATCGGCGTGGGTGGCTGTGTCGCCAGCCAGGAAGGCGCTGCCATCATCCAGCGAGCACCCCATGTGGACATGGTGTTCGGCCCTCAGACCCTGCACCGGTTACCGGAAATGATCGTCAAGGCCGGCCGTGGCGAAGGTGTAGGTATTGTGGACATCAGCTTCCCGGAAATCGAGAAGTTCGATGAACTGCCCGCCCCCGGGGCCGACGGCCCCAGTGCCTTTGTCTCCATCATGGAAGGCTGCAGCAAGTACTGCACCTTCTGTGTGGTGCCCTACACCCGTGGCGAAGAAGTCAGTCGCCCGGCAGAAGACGTGCTGGAGGAAGTCCGACAACTGGCGGCACAGGGTGTGCGGGAAGTGAACCTGCTGGGGCAAAACGTCAACGCCTTCCGGGGAGAAACCCTGGATGGTGACGATATGGACCTGGCGGAACTGATCACCTGTGTCGCTACTATCGACGGTATTGACCGCATCCGCTTTACCACCTCCCACCCGGTGGAATTCTCTGATGCCCTGATTTCGGTCTACGCCGAAGTGCCTGAGCTGGTCAGCCATCTGCACCTGCCGGTGCAGTCCGGTTCCGACCGGATACTGGCGCAGATGAAGCGGGGCCACACGGTACTGGAGTACAAGTCCAAGATCCGCCGCCTGCGGGCCCTGCGCCCGGACATCAGTATGTCCTCGGATTTTATTATCGGCTTCCCCGGTGAAACGGAAAAAGATTTCGCGGATACCATGAAGCTGATCCAGGAGATCGGTTTCGACCACTCCTTCAGCTTTATTTACAGCGCCCGCCCCGGCACCCCCGCGGCGGAACTGCCCGATGAGACACCCCTCTCAGTAAAAAAAGAGCGGCTGTCTTTGTTGCAGCAGCGTATTAACCAGAAGGCCCAGGATATCAGTCGCCATATGGTGGGCACTGAGCAGCGTATTCTGGTCACCGGGCTCTCCCGTAAAGACCCGGGGGAGTATCAGGGCCGTACAGAAAACAACCGGGTAGTGAACTTCCGCACAGCAGTGCCGGATGTCATCGGCCATTTTGTGGATGTGCGTATTACCTCGGCGCTGCCCAATTCCTTGCGCGGCGAAATGCTCGGCGAGCAGACTTATTAAAGCCAACCAGCAGGTACAACCAATGATGAGGCCACTTTGACAGGAAGACCCCGCGAATTTCACCTGGAACCGGCTGACCCCCGGCGTTTGGCCGCTCTCTGTGGTCAGTTCGATGAACACCTCAAGCACCTGGAAAAGCGCATGGGTGTGCGTATCGGCTACCGGGGACACCATTTCCGGGTTACCGGTGTGGGGGAAGCCGCCACAGCCGCCATGGAGGTGCTGAAACACCTGTACCGGGAAACCGAAGCCGCCAAAGAAATCGCCCCTGATCTGGTACATCTGTTTATTCGCGAATCCGGCTATGAGCGCATGGCAGAAAGTGCCGCCTACGACGGCAACGTGCAGCTGTCTATCCGCACGCCGAAAATGCAGATCAAGCCCCGCGGCGAAAATCAGCAGCGCTATGTGCATGCGGTGCGCAGCCACGACATCAACTTTGGTGTTGGCCCGGCGGGTACCGGTAAAACCTGGCTGGCAGTGGCTTGCGCCGTGGAGGCCCTGAACAAAGATGAAGTAAAACGCATCATGCTGGTACGCCCGGCAGTAGAGGCGGGGGAAAAACTCGGCTTTCTCCCCGGGGATCTGGCCCAGAAAGTGGACCCCTACCTGCGCCCCCTTTACGACGCTCTTTATGAGATGGTGGGGTTTGAACAGGTGGGCAAGCTGATTGAACGCAGCGTGATTGAAATTGCCCCCCTGGCGTTTATGCGCGGGCGCACCCTGAATAACTCCTTTATCATTCTTGATGAAAGTCAGAACACTACCCGGGAACAGATGAAAATGTTCCTTACCCGTATCGGGTTTGGCTCAACGGCTGTGATCACCGGGGACATCACCCAGGTGGACCTGCCCCGGGGCCAGAATTCCGGACTGGAACACTCCATCCGGGTGCTGCGGGACGTCAAAGGCATCGGCATGACCCACTTTGGCGCTGCCGATGTGGTTCGTCACCCCCTGGTGCAGCGTATCGTTGAAGCCTATGACGACTGGGATGATGAAAACTGACACCTCGCCTACTGGCGCTCCTGAAGTGACACTGGATCTGCAGCTGGCCTGCCAGGCCCCTGATCTGCCAACCCCCTCCCAGCTAGAGCGCTGGGTCCGGGCTGGCTACCAGGGCCAGCAGGACAGTGAAGTTACCCTGCGCATTGTAACCAGGGCAGAATCTGCCGATCTCAATCACCGCTACCGTGGCAAAGACCGGCCCACCAATGTGCTGTCTTTCCCCTTTGAAGCGCCCCAGGGACTCACCCTGCCTCTGCTGGGGGATCTGGTGATCTGTGCCCATGTGGTGGCACAAGAAGCCCTTGAACAGCATAAGCCCCTGACCGATCATTGGGCTCACATGGTGATCCACGGCCTGTTGCATCTACAGGGGTATGACCATATTGAGGATGATGAGGCGCTGGTGATGGAAGCCCTGGAAGTACAACTGCTGGCAGCCCTGAACATCGCCGACCCTTACGACAGTAAAGACACTGACCCACCTGTGATTACCGAGGAAAGAGATCCCTCCCATGAATGATTCCGGCTCCAACGGCGAGCAAGGCCAGAAGTCCTGGCTCGACCGCCTGTCCCAGGCCTTCAACAGCGAACCCCAGTCAGTGGATGAGCTGCTCCATGTGCTACGTAGCGCCGAAGAGCAGCAACTGATCGACAGCGATGCCATGAGCATCATTGAAGGGGCCATGCAGGTGACGGATATGCGGGTCGAGGAAATCATGATTCCCCGCTCCCAGATGGTCACCATCAAGGCCAATGCCGAGCCCTCGGAGTACATGGACGAGATCACCACCCATGCCCACTCCCGATACCCGGTCATCGGCGACAGCTCCGACGAGATTATTGGTATCCTGCTGGCCAAGGATCTGCTGCCACTGGCTGTTAAAGGCACCCTGAACCGGGACAACATCCGGGAAATCCTTCGCCCCGCCACTGTGGTTCCGGAATCCAAGCGACTTAACCAGCTGCTCAAAGAGTTCAAGGCCAACCGTAACCATATGGCCATTGTGGTGGACGAGTATGGCGGGGTCGCAGGCCTGATCACCATCGAAGACGTTCTGGAACAGATTGTCGGGGAAATCGAAGACGAACACGATGTGGATGAAGAGTCCCATATCAAGGCCCGGGACGACGGCAGCTATGCCCTCAAGGCCCTGACCCCGGTGGAAGACTTCAACGCCTTCTTTGAAGCGGATCTGGACGAGGAAGACTTTGACACCGTGGGGGGCCTGCTGTTGAAACAGTTCGGGCACCTGCCCCGTCGCGGGGAAAAAGTCAGCCTCGGGAGTTTTGACTTCACCATTCTCAATGCCGACAACCGCACCATCCGCCTCGTTAAGGTAATCCAACGTGACTGAACAGGCTGTATCCCCGGTGACCACGCCCCTGCTTTCCAAAAACCCCCAGCAGCGAGCCCTGCGGGCATTTCTGCTGGTAGCCGCCGGGGCCTTGCAGACCCTGAGCTTTTCCCCCTGGGAATTCTGGTTGGCAGGCCCGGTGTCGGTCATGGTGATACTCACCCTGTGCCTGTCCCGCCCTCCCCGGGAGCTGTTCCTTTCCGGCTGGTTGGTGGGCCTGGGCCTGTTCGGCAGCGGTGTATCCTGGGTCTTTGTTTCCATCTATAACTACGGTGTCCCTTCAGCCCCCCTGGCCGGGGCCATGACCGCCATTTTCGTGGCCGGCCTGGCACTGGTGCCCGCCCTGGTCTTTTGGGCCTGGGGCCGGCTCGCAGGCATGGATCGCTGGCGCCGCCTGTGCCTGCTTCCGGCAGTGTGGCTACTGGGTGACTGGGTACGTGGCTGGCTTCTTACCGGCTTCCCCTGGCTCTACCTGGGCACCGCCCAGGTAGATGGACCATTGGCAGGCTGGGCACCGATACTGGGGGTGCACGGCCTGACTCTGATCATTGTCGCCAGCGCCTGCCTGGTTATGGCACTGGCGCAAAGCCTGCTGCAACGCCAGCGGGTACTCTCCGGCATCCTCGGTACCGCCCTGCTGCTGCCCTGGCTGGCGGGCCCTCTGCTGGCCAGCATCGAATGGACCGAAGAGGCCGGTGACCCAATCACCTTCGCCGCCATGCAGGGCAACATTCCCCAGCAGATCAAGTGGGACCCGGAGTATATGCGGGCGCAACTGTCTGCCTATATCGATATGAGCGAAGACGACTGGGACCGGGACCTGCTGCTGTGGCCGGAAACCGCCATTCCCATGCCCCATACCCAGGCCCGTGAAGTGCTGGAATACCTTGACGACCGGGGCTTGGAAAGTGGCGCCACCCTGATGACCGGCATTCCCTGGTACGGGGACAGCCCGGATCACCCCGACCGGGGTTTCCATAACAGTATCATGACCCTGGGGGCCGACCAAGGCACCTATCACAAACAGAAACTGGTGCCTTTTGGGGAGTACATCCCCCTGGAAAACTGGCTCCGGGGCACCCTGGATTTCTTCAGCCTGCCCCTGTCCAGCTTTCGCCCGGGGCCTTCCAACCAGGCGCCTCTAGGCATTGCCGGCGCTCCGGTACACCCCTTTATCTGCTATGAGATCGCCTATGCGGATTTTGTTGCCCGCCACAGCGCCCACACCGGCTTCCTGCTGACCATCAGCAACGACGCCTGGTTCGGTGACTCCCTGGGGCCCCAGCAACACCTGCAGATTGCCCGCATGCGTGCCCTGGAAACCCGGCGGCCGATGCTCAGGGGCACCAACAACGGCATCACCGCACTGGTGGACCGCCACGGCCAGGAAGTGGACCGCATCCCACGCTTCCAGCAGGCCACCCTGCGGGGTGAATTTCAGCCCGCCTACGGCACCACCCCCTTTATGGCCACTGCCTCCTGGCCGGTGCTGACCCTCGCTGTCATCCTCATTGTCTTTACCCGCCGGTCTAAAAAGGGCAAAGCCAAGACATAAGTCTTCCCAGTGCATAGGGCTGGCTTACGGACCGGGGATTTTTTCCTGCAATATCAGGCAGCCCCTACCAACATGAACTACACTCAAGCTTTCTTCCCTGAGCACCCGGAGCCCGTGGTTAGATGGCTAAGATTTTAACCTTTTGTGCAGTACTGGCGCTCACGCTCAGTCAGGTAACTACTGTGTTTGCCGATACCCTGGCCCTCACTCCGGATCAGGGCAGCCTCCAACTCGGCCCCTATGTGGAGTATCTGGAAGATCCCGAAGGTACCCTCACCATTGATCAGGTCCAGCACCGCTCATCCGGTTGGGTCGCTTCACAGCAGGACATACTCAGCTTCGGCTATACTGCCTCCGCTTACTGGGTGCGCTTCCGTCTCACCCAGGACGGTGCCCGGGCCCTGTCTTACCTGTTGGAAATTGCCTATCCCGTGCTTGACCATGTTCATGTGCACGTCTTTGAGGAGGCCGTACAGGTCGCAGAGTTCACCATGGGGGATCAGCTACCTTACGGGAAGCGTCCTATAGATAACCCTAATTTCCTGGTACCCCTGACGGTTCAGCCTTCAGCCACCACCACCCTCTATGTGCGGGTACAGAGCAGCTCTGCAGTTCAGGTGCCCCTTACCCTCTATCAGGACCTGAGCCTGGTGGAAGCCCATTACAACCGGGGGGTAGTGCAGGCCCTGTTCTATGGCGCCATGCTGGCTATGGCCATCTACAACCTGCTGGTCTTTTTTTCCATTCGTGCGGCCAGCTACCTGTATTACGTCATGGTTGTGGTGTCCGTCTCAGTCTTGCTGGGTGGGATCGAAGGGCTCACTTTCAAGTATCTCTGGCCGAACAGCACCTGGCTGAATGACTCGACCCTGATAGTGGGCCTGAGCGGCATTGTGACCTTTTCCGCGCTCTTTTTTCGTGATTTTCTGGCTATTCCACAGACGCGCCCCGTCCTCGGAAAGGTGCTACTGACCTTTGCCATTCTGACGGCATTCACTGCTGCTGGGGCCTTCTTACTGCCCTATCGTCCAATGATGCTGATGACCATTCTGTTGGCGGTGGGGGCCATAATGACCGGCTTCTGGGCAGGCATTGTACGTTGGCGGGATGGCTTCTATGCCGCCCGGTATCTCAACATTGCCTGGAGCTGTGTACTGGTTGCCGGGCTTCTGTTTGCCCTCAATAAACTCGGAATTGTGCCACGCAACTGGTTCACAGAACACGTGATGCAGATCGGTACCGGCCTGCAGGCGCTGCTGCTTTCTTTTGCCCTGGCCCACCGCATAACCTACGAACGGGATATGCGCGAGCAAGCGCAACAAGCGTCCGCTGCCGCCCAAGAGGAACTACTGGAACAGCAGATTCGCACCAACGAGGATCTTGACCGCATGGTGCGTCAGCGTACCGAGGAACTGGAGCAGGCCAATGGCAAACTGAAAGAAATCGGGGCTACCGATGGATTGACCAATTTGCTCAACCGCCGCGCCTTTGAGGAACGCTTTCAGACTGAGTACGCCCGGGCATATCGCGACAAGCACCCACTGGCCATACTGATGATCGATCTGGATCACTTCAAGAGCATTAATGATAACTACGGCCACCCCTTTGGCGATCTGTGCCTGGTAAAGGCCGCAGGTGTATTCAAGGCCAACATCCGCCGCCCCCCCGATCTGAGTGCCCGGTATGGAGGCGAAGAGTTTATCCTGATGCTGCCGAATACCGATGTGGACGGGGCTGTCTGTGTGGCCCAGGCCATTCTGGACTCCCTGGCACAGACGGAGATTAAAGATGAGAATCACTGTGTCACCATCTCTGCCAGTATCGGTGTCGCTGTGTGTATTCCCGGGGACCAGTCTGATCGCGAGACGCTGTTAAAAGAAGCTGACCAGAGCCTTTACGTGGCCAAGAAAAATGGCCGTAACCGGGTTGAATGGCAACCCCGGGAGCCGGTGGCATGATGACAAGAGTTTTTCTTCTGTGTTTGTTGTTGCCCCTCGCCACCATGGGTGTTGCGGAAGGGCACGCCGAGCCGCTGAGATTGTCCCCGGGGCACGACATGATCCAACTGGGCACCTACGTGGAGTACCTGGAAGATCGCAAGGGCACGCTGAGTATCGAGTCCTTAATAGGGCAACAATTCCCCTGGCAGGTTTCCGGGAGTGACGCGCTGAATTTTGGCTACTCCGCCTCAGCTTACTGGGTCCGCTTCAGCCTCGCCCTGGAACCCGAGAAAAATCCACAGGCGTTACCCTACGTCCTGGAGATTGCTTACCCCGTCCTTGATCAGGTAGATGCCTATGTTATGCAGGACGGGGAGCGCATCGCTCACTTTGCCATGGGCGATCAATTGCCCTTCACCCAGCGCCCCATAGCCCACCCTAGTTTTGCAATCCCGTTAGACGTTCATCCCAGCGGCCTCACTGAGATCTACCTGAGGGTCCAGAGCAGCTCCTCTGTTCAGATCCCCCTCAACCTATACAGCAACCAGAAGATGGTGGAGCGAAGCTACGAGACCGCCCTCGCCCAGGCCTTGTTTTACGGCGCCATGCTGGTCATGGCCATGTATAATTTACTGATTTTCTTTTCGATCCGTGACGTCAGCCACCTGTATTACGTCATGATGGTGGTGTCCACCGTCACCCTACTTGCGGGCATTGACGGGCTTACGTTCAAGTATCTTTGGCCTCAGGTTACCTGGCTAAACGACCCGATTCTGGTGGTGTCCCTCGCGGGTATAGTGGCTTTTTCTGCCCTGTTCTTTCGCAGTTTCCTTCACCTGCCTCAGTCTCGCCCCATGCACAGTCGCCTGGCACTGGGCTTAATCATCGCTGCAGCCGTTATGGCCTGCGGCGCTTTTTTCCTGCCCTATCGACCCTTGATGCTGATCACCACGCTTTTGGCCATGGGGGGAATTGTGATTGGCGTCACCGCTGGGATTTTGCGCTGGCGTGACGGTTTCCACGGCGCCCGATTATTCAATATTGCCTGGGGCTGCATGTTGGTGGCGGGCTTTTTACTGGCACTCACCAACCTGGGTTTCCTGCCTCGCAACTGGTTTTCCGGGCATATTCTGCAAATCGGTGCTGGCCTGCAGGCGGTGCTGCTGTCCTTCGCCATGGCCCATCGCATAAGTTACGAAAAGCGCATGGGAGAAGAGGCCCGGCAGGAAGCGGCCGCGACCCAACAGCAGATGCTGGAACATCAGATGGAAGCCACCAGAGATCTGGATCGTATCGTACGGGAGCGGACCGAGGAGCTGGAAAAAACCAACGCCAAACTCAAGGAAATAAGCGCCACCGATGGCCTCACTCATCTGCTTAATCGACGCGCCTTCGACGAAATCTTCCTCACGGAATACAAGCGAGCCTATCGGGACAAGCACCCCATCGCGGTGGTGATGATCGACCTGGACCACTTCAAGAACGTCAATGACAACTATGGCCACCCCTTTGGTGACCTCTGCCTGGTCAGGGCTGCCGAAGTGCTCCTCGCCAATCTCCGACGCCCCTCCGATATCGCCGCCCGTTACGGCGGAGAAGAGTTCATTCTGCTACTGCCTGACACGGATGCCCAAGGTGGGGTCTGTGTAGCGCAGAATATTCTGCAAGGCCTGGCGCAAACCGTGATGGACGATGGGGAGAAAAATCTGGTCATTTCTGCCAGCATCGGTGTTGCCGCCAGAATCCCCCATAAACAGAACGACCATGAAACCCTGCTGAACGAATCAGACCAGCACCTTTACCGGGCAAAAGCAGGCGGGCGCAACCGCATTGAATGGCAACATGATTAAACGCACATAAATAGAGGGGAGCTTTTCCCGGGCACTGCCTGTCTAACGGCTCTAGAGCGGAGCAAAGTTTTACAGCCTTGGTTACCAGTCCTTGATGTGGAACCACCAGATGTGGGAGCTCTAGATTGAGAGGAGTAGCCCGTGTCTAACTATGAGCAGAAACGCCTGCATGCATTACGGCAATTGAACCTGCTGGACACCCCTGCAAGCGAAAGTTTTGACCGTATTACCCGCATGGCCAGCCAGTTATTTTCTCTCCCCGTGGCAGCCGTATCCCTGACAGATACTGACCGGCAGTGGTTTAAGTCCCGGGTGGGTATAGAGTTGTGGCAGATCCCTCGGCACAAATCCCCCTGTAGTAATGTCTCCAAAACCTCTGATGTCCTGGTCATAGAGGATTTTCTCGCAACCGAATGGTATCGGGATAGCCCACCGGCGCAGCTGGGGCTTCGCTTTTATGCCGGTGCACCCCTGCTGACCCGAGACGGCTATACCCTGGGCACTATGTGCGTACTGGGCCCCGAGCCCCGATCAGTCACTCAGGATGAAATTTGTTCACTCCAGGACCTCAGTATCTTGGTTATGGCACAAATTGAGCTGCAACATGCCTTTAGCCGGGTTGACCCACTTACAGGACTGCCTAACAGTAACCAGTTCACTGAGGATTTGGAGGATTTCGGGCGTGATCTTCCTGGACAGCAGCGCTTCCTGTTTTTTATTGAGTTGCTTGGTATAACCCAGCTCAACACCTTCCACCGGGTAATGGGAGCCACAAACCTGGATGAGCTGGCCAAGGAAGGGGGCCGGCACCTGCAATGGGCATTGCAAGAAACAGACACCCTGTATTACGTGGGAACCTGCCAATATGCTTTCTTGCGCAAAGCACAGAATGAAGTTGCGGTGCAAAAGGAAGCACTGCGGCTGAATGACCGGTTAAAGCAACTGAACCTATACGATAATTTGCCGGTCACGGTCCGTCCGGCGGTGGGTATTGCACCGTTTCGTTATGGGCTGACAACCCCCGTGGACGTGCTTCGAATGGCCCATGGCGCCTGTCAGGACGCTCGCCAGGGGGAAATCCCCGCCGCCATGTACTCTTCTGCTCTGGATGAGAGTTATCGGCGCAGCTTTACCCTGCTAACGGACATGCGCCGGGCACTGGCAGGCGACAATGAGCTGTATCTGGTGTTCCAGCCGAGCGTGGCACTGGACTCCGGCATTTGCATGGGTGGGGAAGCCCTGTTGCGCTGGCAGCATCCAACACTGGGGCCAATATCCCCAGAAGAATTCATTCCCTTGATTGAGAACACCCCACTGGCCCGCCACCTGACGGCCTGGGTCATTCGTTCAGCTATTGCCCAGGCGGCCATCTGGTATCGCCAGGGATTAGCCCTACGAATCTCAATGAATGTCATGGCCTCTAATCTTGAAGAAGAGGGTTTCACAGCCCAGCTACTGGAGGCACTGGCGGAGTGGCAACTGCCTGTGGGTACTATCGAACTGGAGCTGACAGAAAGCGCCCTGCTCAGTAATGGACGTGTCGCACAGCAGCAGCTGGAGGCTCTGGTAAGCGCCGGTGTCGAACTTGCCATTGATGATTTCGGGTCCGGTTACAGCAACCTGGCTTACCTGCAGAATCTACCCGCCAGTGTGGTAAAAATTGACCGCACCTTTTTCAGTGAACGCTATGACGAAAACCGTGGCCAGACACTGCTTAAGGCAATGACCACCCTGGCGAATGACCTCGGCTACCGGACGGTTGCTGAAGGTGCCGAGCCACTGGTAATGCTCAAACTCCTTGAAGAGCTTCATTGTGATGAAGTGCAGAGTTTTATGGTTGCCCGACCCATGGTGCCAGAGGCCTTCGAAGCCTGGCTGACCTCGTTTGGACAGAATTCCCCCCAAAGGGATAGACCGAGCAATATCCTCGCCTCAATAAAGTCATAAGTGGGGCTTACCCAGCCGATGAGCCCAGCAGGGAATCAGTGTGCAATGGGTAGAACCCCTCACCGGGTCTTCCGGCACCTGCCTGGTTCAGAAATTAACCGGAGATGAAATCATTGGCAGCAGCGATCAGCTCAATTGAACGCAATCGGGCTGGGTGATCAAAAATATCCGATACCATAATCAGTTCATCCGCACCGGTCTCCTGAACCAGCGCGTCCATTCCCTTCCGCACAGTTGCCTCAGACCCCACGATAGAGCAGGCAAGCATCCGCTTAACCTGGGCTTTTTCCATGGGGGACCAATAGTCTTCTATGTCGTCGATAGGCGCTGAACTAGGCCCGGAAACGCCCCGCAGAAGATCAACGAATGACATTTGCTGAGTTGTTGCCAGTCGCCTCGCCTCTTCATCACTGTCAGCCGCAATAATGTTGACACCCACCATCGCGTAAGGTTTGTCGAGCTGTTTGGAGGGCTTAAAGCGGCTGCGATAAACCTGCAGCGCTGGCAGCAGCTGATCCGGGGCGAAATGGGAAGCAAAGGCATAAGGCAGGCCAAATTCAGCGGCCAGGGCTGCCCCGAAAGTGCTCGAGCCCAGAATCCACAACGGCACATTGGTGCCCACCCCGGGAATCGCCTGAATCCTTTGCCCAGGCCGCCCAGGGGCCAAATAGCCCTGTAGCTCCCGCACATCCTGGGGGAAGTGTTCGGAATCTGCCGGCGTTCGGCGCAGGGCCCGCAAGGTGCCCTGATCCGTGCCTGGGGCCCGTCCCAGCCCCAGGTCAATGCGATCCGGAAACAGGTGCGCTAAGGTACCAAACTGCTCCGCGATGACCAGGGGGGAATGATTAGGCAGCATGATGCCGCCAGCCCCCACGCGGATTCGCTGAGTGCCTGCAGCAATGTGAGCAATAACGATGGATGTGGCGGCACTGGCGATGCTCGCCATATTGTGATGCTCCGCCACCCAAATGCGGTTGTAACCCAGGTTTTCCCCATGAATGGCGAGATCCCGGGCATTATCCAGTGCCCCCCGGGGCCCTTCATCCTCACTGATTCGCACAAGATCGAGAATGGACAGGGTAGTCATAGTAGCTCCGATGGGTTTATGGCTTGGTGCCAAACGCGAAGGACTGTCTCACAAAACCGCTCAGGGTACGAGAACTGCAGCACCAGCCCCGGTTTGGCCCTGTTAAGCGGTGGCAATGGAGCCCCCCACTTATGGCTCAAGCTCGTACCCTGCACCAATAATCTCTCCTTTCCAGACCAGGTGAAGGACGCCATCGGCGTACCAGCCAACCTCACCATATGAGGGCTGTTACAGGGACAATACCCATGCACCTGATTATCACTATAAATGCCACTCACCAGCTTTCCGTTTCCGCCTCCACAAGGGCGGTGCCAAAGCCTCGAACCGTTTCCACGAACCCCGGGGTCTCGGTCAGGAAAGGAGCGTGGCCTGAGTCATCAAGCACCACCATGCGCTTGCCCTGGGGCGCCTCCACCACCTCAAACCACTCCCGCACCAGTGCAACGGGCGTATTAATGTCTTGTGCGCCCGAGATCAACAACATTGGCACGGGCATCCGGGGCACCTCTACGAACAAGTCACGGCCCAGGTAATCCGGCCACATGGGTCCACTGCCGCGGTTCCCGCCGTCGAGCCACCGGCGGTAATCCGGCAGCCGGTATTCCGGGGCGAGCAGCGCACGGGGCAGCATAGACGGGAGTGAGACATTCATCCCGCCGCCGTGGGACTCCACCGACTGCATAAGACGCACATAAAGGGCGTGATCCCGGAAGTCTTCCGGCGCCATTGTCACAAGCTCGGAGTCAGGCGCAACGTTGCGCAGCCAGTCCAGGGCCAGTGCTGCCCCCCTGAGGGTGTTCACCTGCTGCCCGACGCCTATATAGCCGGCATAATCGTCGGGCCAGCGGGCAACCAGCCGTGAGCCCAGCATGGTCCCCCAGGAATGGCCGAGGACGATCAGCGGCTGGTCACCCACCCGATCCCGCAGAAGCCTGGTAACCTCGCGAGCGTCGCAAAGGTACTGTTCAAGAGTCATGCTCCCGGGATCGAACCCGGGCGGGTTCGACTTGCCCGCGCCACGCTGGTCCCAATGAACCACCACAAAATCACGCTCCAGCTCCCCGGTGACGGAGTGTATCGGCATCTGTGCCGAGCCAGGCCCGCCATGCAACCACAGCAAAATGGGGGCTTCCCGGTCGCCCCCCCTGATCAGCAGCCACTGGGTAATCCCGCCGATTTCCACCGGGATAAGCTCAGCGATTGGGTTTGGGCCCTGAACCGGCGTTGTTCGCGCCGGCAGACTCTTCCAGATCAGCGCTCCCCCAATAAGCGCCACCACCAGCAGAGTTGTCAGACGCAGACTGCTCATCACCGACGCTCCCAGGCCGATTGGAAGGAAAGCGGCCCTTCCACTTCCTGGCCCGCAGGAGCCAGTGCCAACGTTCCTTTCCACATGTACGTGGTCGGCCATGTGCGAAACATGGAAACGCCACGAAAGAGCAGGCGCGCCATCCGTGGCGCCTCCCCTGGAGTCCACCCTCCCGATGGAACTGCCTTCAGGTGAAGCTCCCGGTCATGATGCGCCACTTGCCACCAGCCAGTCACTGTCCCCGCGTGGGGGTGCGCGGAGATCCGGAATGCGCCGGAGACTACTACCCCATCGCCCAGGGCCAGGAGATGCGGTAACGCCGGAGAGAACTCCACGACCACCTCGTGAGGGCCTTCTCTGCGGGACATACGCCGGATCTCACGGAAGTCTCCGTTCGCCGTCAACTGGTATTGAACACCCCGGCTCTTGGCAATAAAGAGGCCTGGAGCTGCTTCGTAATCCACCTCGAGCAAGTCGGCCCTGCCCTCAGGGCTGGGGGGCGCCTCCCCCCATGGCGGGGCGGCAAAGGGGCGCGTCAGAATCAGGAAACCAGCCCACAGGACAGCGGCCCCCAGGACGATAACAAGCACCGGTTACGGTAAAGTAAATGGGCGTGTCAAACGCGGTTTGACTGGCATTGGAGATCCTCCGGGGACCGGAAAGATCCCAGGATCAATTATTGCCAGCTTTGGCCAGGGCCGTCGCTGATCTGAATCAACACCTGTGCTTTTCGCACCTGCGCTGCTGCCGTTCGAGTCCAAAGGGCAGCTTGACGGCCTGATTCTGCCCCAAGGCCCTAAAAGATCTGCAGTCTGTCATTGCGCACCAGAAAGCGATTGTTGATGGTGAGCCACACCGGCTCCCCGGCAAGGGGAGCGTCCTCTGGCAGCCCTCGCTGGGCATGCAGATGCAGATGGGGTTCCGAACTGTTCCCCGAGTTGCCCATCTGCCCCAGGAGGTCACCGGTCTCTACCCTGCCCCCGGTTGCTACCGCAATACTTCCCTGGCGTAGATGGGCAAGGATGACGAAAAACTCACCGCAGACGCCTGCCACAGCCCCGGACCGGGAATACCGCTACGTATCAGGTGAGAAACCCCGATAACCACCAGCAAAAGGCCATAAATATAAGGCACCCCAAACGGCGGCATAACCCACAGAGACACAAGACCAATAGTCAGCAGAACCGAGGCCACGGAGATCCACTGGAGCAGCCAGGCAAGCATACCCGCCCCCGGGTAAAAAGCCATCCAGACCAACAGCGCAACCGGCAGAAGAACCTGCGTGAGCATCACTATCCAGGACATCGGTCTGGCCTTTTTGCTTTGCACCCACCATCAGATTGTGCCTGTTCCCCTTCGATGTCTATTAACATCTTTCCTGCTTTCAACTGTTGTTTTCATGTACTCACCCCGCAACTTGAATCAGGGCTGCACTACCGGTGGATGTGCCAGGGTATGTCAGGACTGGAGTTCCCCCAATAACGAGGGGTGTGAAATGCATTCAAAGCTCCCTTCTGGCCGACTTGGTAACTCATTCCGTTATTGCATTAAGGCGCGTTTCGTTCGGAAGGATCAGTTTTGAAAGCGTTGACTAGCTGATGGGGATCAACCTTTGCCCGGTGATCCCTCGCAGCCTGAGACCACCACACCAATTGATTAAACGTTCTGCCAAAATAGTCAAACCAAGAGGCTTGCTCCTGCCCTGCCTGTGGCGCCCCATCTGCGGCAAAGACCTCCTGGGCTTTTGGCACATGAATCATCGCAGAAACAGGCAGGCAGCCCAGCTCTGAAAGGAAGGTGCGCATGCCAACGGCGGCACGAAGACCACCCCACTGACCTGCAGAATAGGTAACGATTGCACTGGGCTTATAGGAAAACAAAGAGCTCCCGAAATGGTTGAGCAGATTCGCTAACCCTGGGCTCATAGCGTGGTTATATTCCGGGCTAATCATGATGTAGCCGTCAGCAGATGCGATTTTCTCCGCCAGCTCATCAAGGGCCGGCGGCACCCTGCTCTGGGGGTACGAAAAATGCGGCTTA